>JALZDC010000113.1 GCA_030862755.1 Actinomycetota bacterium | reverse complement strand
GGCTTCGGCTCGATCGTGCTCCTCGAGCGTTTCCTGGGCTGCCGGGTCACCCTCGGCGACACGGTCGCGCAGGACGAGCTCGACCATGATGACCTTGATCGTGGCCGCGGCCGGCAGAGCGAGGATGGCGCCGGCGAAGCCGGCGAGCGAGCCGAACACGAGGGTGGCGAGGATCACCGCTGTCGGCGAGAGGTTCACCGCGTTCTTCATGACCCGCGGCTGGATCCCGTAGTTCTCGACCTGCTGGTAGACGACGAAGTAGACGAGGATCAGGACCCCGGTGGGACCCGATTGGAAGAAGCCGACGATCACCGCCGGCGTGGCGCCGATGTACGCGCCAACGGCCGGGATCAACCCGGCCAGCGCCGCCCAGACCGCGAGGGGAACCGCGAACGGGATCCCCAACCCGAACAGACCCAGGATCGTGAAGAACAGGAGCGCGGAGGCGCCCGCGATCGTCGCCGTCGTGAGGATGCCGGCCACGTACCCGCCGATCCTCGAGATGGCCTGATCCATCACGTCCTCGGCCCGCTCTCGTGTCTCCGGGGCGAACCAGATCGCCGCGGTCCTCCGCATCCGAGGCAAGGAGAGCATGAAGTAGATCGTGAGGATCGCGACCGTGACCGTGTTGAAGATCACGCTCCCGACCCTCCCCGCCACGCCGACGATCGTCCCGAACGACCGCGTGATCTTCTGTGGCAGTTGCTCGACGAATCTCTGGAGTCGGTCGGCGACGTTGTTCTCCCTGACGTACCGGCCGATCGCGTCATCCCTCTCGGACAGTTCCTGGACGTACCCGGGGATGTCGTCGGCGAGCTCTCCCACCTGGGAGACGAGCGGAGGGATCACCAGCCAGGCGAAGAGGATCGCGATCGCGAGGGCCCCCATGAAGATCAGCGTCACCGCCCGCCCTCGAGTCCTTCCACGCCGCTCGATGGCGCGAACCGCGGGGTCCAATCCGATCGCGAGCACGGCCGCGATCAGCACCAGGACCACGATGTTGATCACCGACCACAGGGCGATCAGCACCGCAGAGACGGCCGCGATCGTGAGCAGGACGCGAATCCAGTAGGACATCGGTGGCCACTGGAGCCGCCACCCGTCTGCCTCGAGCTCGACGTCGGGGTCGGGCGACGTGGCTGAGGGAGCGGTGGTGCGGGGCTCGGTCACGGTCCGAGTCTCGCCCGGGCCGGGGACGGATGCCAACACCCGGTACGCTCGGCCGTCGTGGAGCGACCGGACGTGGTGATCGTGGGCGGGGGGGTCATGGGGACCGCGGCCGCGCGCGCGCTCTCCTCGCGCAACCGCTCAGTGCTCCTGCTGGAGCGTTTCAGGTTCGGCCACTCGATCGGCAGCTCGGGCGGGCCGACCAGGAACTTCCGGCTCACCTACCACGACCCCGTCTACGTGCGGATGGCTCGGGACGCTCTGGAGCGGTGGCGACTGCTCGAGTCGGATGCCGGCACGGAGCTCCTTCGCGTGGTGGGCGGGCTCGATGTTGGCGAGGCGACGACCGCGGCGGCGGCCGCACTCAAGGCCGCGGGCGAGTCCTTCGAACGACCGTCGGCGGCAGAGGTCGCCGAGCGGTGGCCCGCGCTCCGCTTCGATCGAGGGTCCGAGTTCCTGTACCAGCCCGAAGGAGCGATCGTTCGAGCGGAGGAAACACTCGAGGCCCAGGCACGCCTCGCCCGCGCCGCGGGGGCCGAGCTCCGTGAGCGAACGGTCGTCGACGCGATCCGCCCTGCGGGTGACCGGGTCGAGCTGGCGACGTCCGAGGGCGAGGTGATCCAGGCACCGGTGGCGGTCGTCGCCGTCGGCGCCTGGGCCGGCCCGCTTCTCCGCGGCACGGGCATCGACCTGCCGCTCCGACCGACGCTCGAGCAGTCGACGCACTTCGACGCCGGCGACGAGGGCTCGTCGATACCGACCGTCATCGACTGGGACGCCGCGCCCCGAGAGCCTCCCTACCTCGTCCCGAACCCGTTTCGCCCTGGAGAGGTCAAGGCCGGTGCCCACCTCTCCGGACCCCTGGTCGACCCGGACACGAGGTCGTTCGAGCCGGACGCCGGTCGGGAGGGCCGGGTCGTCGCGTGGATCAGCCGGAGGCTGTCCTCGCCGGTGCGGCTCCTGCGGACCGAAACGTGCCTGTACACGACGACACCCGACGAGGACTTCGTGATCGACCGGGTCGGACCGCTGGTGGTCGCGTCGCCCTGCACCGGCCACGGCTTCAAGTTAGCCCCCTTGATCGGCGAATGGCTGACCGATCTGGCCATTGGCGAGCAAGCGACGCTCCCGCTCGATCGGTTCCGTGTGGATCGCCCGGCGCTCGGCGCTTGAGGCCCGACGTCAGGATCCCTCGTCGACCGACTCGAGCATGAGCTCGAGTGCTTCCCGGAGCCCTTCGTACCTCCGGCCGCCGAGCGCCCGCCGAGCTCGGGCCTCGACCGCCGCGACGGCTCGCCTGCACTCGGCCGCGAACGTCCGCCCGCGCGCCGTGAGCCGGACGACCTTCGCCCGGCCGTCCTCGGGATCGGGCGTCCTGCGGACGAGGCCCCGGACCTCCAGCTCGTCGACTACCACCATCATCGCCTGCTTGGTGACGCCGGCACGCCGGGCGAGCTCGGTCAGCCGCGTTCCGTAACGACGATCCACGTTCAGCACCAACGCGGCCTGGGAGGCACGGAGCTCCGGCCAGCCGCGTTCCTCCAGCTCTACCACGAGGTCGGCTGCGAACGAGCGATGCGCGGCGAGAAGGAGGCGCCCGAGCTGTGGTTCCGTCACGCTTCCATCTTCTTCGCTCCCGGTGAGAAGTCAACGAAGCTGACTGTCGGATGCCGAGCCGCTGGCTAGCCTTCCGCTCGTGGAGATTAGTGAGGCTACCTCCGAGGAGTATGCGGAGACCGGGCGCGTGACGGCCGACGCGTATCGCGAGTTCGTCCGCCCCGGCGACGAAGACTGGGAGCGCTATCTCCTGCGGATCGCGGACGTTGCGGATCGTGCCGATCGAACCACGATCCTCGTCGCGATCGAGGACGGGCTGCTCCTGGGGTCACTGACGCTGGAGCTCGACGCGCGGGTCCGGGACGAGGGCGGGGAAGAAC
>JALZDC010000110.1 GCA_030862755.1 Actinomycetota bacterium | reverse complement strand
GTCGATAGGCGCATGCTCCTGCTGCACCCGCGGTCGTCCACTCGGACCGAGCCGCCAGCCCTGAGCGTGCGAGCAGACTGGCCCGTCCTGGGTCCGGTTCGGGGATTTTGGCCGTTTCGAGGGCCGGACGGGTGGGGCAGGACGGCGCGGACGAGAGCGCCGGGGGGCGCCGAAAGGGGGACCAGTCGATGCGGGTGAACCGGCACAGAGGAGACCGGTTCACGAGCGCTCCCGATCCGCGCCCTTCAGCGCGCTGCGCCCGATGCCGATGACATGACGGTGGACGTCGCCTGGCGGGAGTTGACGCGTTCGCCCAACGGTCGTAGAGCCGTCCGCCTCGGGCTGGTCATCGCCATCGCGGCCGGGAGCGTCACGTCGCCGGCGGTTGCGGCCACGGCCCCGGTTGGGACACTGAGCACGTTCGCTGGCGGTGTGGGCTGGGGGACCGCCACGAATGTCGGTCAATCTGCAGTGGGCGTCGGAATGCTCGGGGACCGGGTGCTCGAGGTCGACGGATGGACAATGACGAGCGAGCTTCCGGCGCTCGACGGGCACTACCCGACGGTTGTCAGGGCGATCGACGTCCTCACTGGCCTCGAGTCGGTCGTCGCGGGACATGAGGTCGGTGGCTTCAGCGCGGATGGGAGCCGTGCGGTCGGTTCGTCGCTCTCAGGTGCTCGGACGGCGGTCGGAGATGCAAACGGCAACGTGTACCTGGGGGACAACAATCGTCTCCGGAAGATCACGGCATCGGGCATCATCACCACGATCGCGGGCACGGGGACGTCCGGCTTCAGCGGCGACGGCGGACCGGCGACCTCGGCCGAGCTCGATGGACCGCACGGCGTCGCGCTGGCGTCCGACGGAAGCATCCTCTTCTCTGACACCTGGAACGGCCGCATTCGCCGAATCGACACGAACGGCGTGATCACGACGGTCGCCGGGAGCAGCACGAATGGCTCTGGTGGCGACGGTGGTCCCGCCACGCTGGCCCCAGTGAACCTGCCGAGGGACATCGGCTTCGACGCCGCCGGGAACCTCTACATCGCCGAGGGTGACGGTGACCGGATCCGCATGGTTAACCCAGCGGGCACGATTTCCACGTTCGCACGGACGCGAGCACAAGGAATGGCTGTCGCGGGAGTGGGACGCGTGCTCGTCACCGACGGGACGACGATACGGAGCATCGACGTGACAGGGACGGCGACGATCATCGCCGGCACCGAGGGTGTCACCGGTTTCAGCGGCGACGGCGGTCCTGCAACCAAGGCACAGCTCAGCGGCCCCCGGGGCGTGACGGTGGACCGGGCGGGGAACGTGTACGTCGCCGACAGTGGGAACAGGCGGGTGCGCATGGTCGACACGACCGGCCTCATCAGCACCATCGCCGGCAACGGTTCCGTATACTTCGGCGGCGACGGGAGCCAGGCCGTGACGGCGCAGATGGCGTTTGCGAGGCTCGTCCGGACGGGACCGTACGGCACCTACATCTCTCACGACTCCGGTCACATTCGTCACGTCGACCCGGCGGGGGTCATCAGGACGGTACGCATGTCGGCGCCGGCAGGGATGGCCGTCGACAGTGAGGGGAACCTCTACTTGAGCGAGGGGCCGCGAGTCGTCAAACGGACGCCTGCCGGCACGGTGGCGGTCGTCGCAGGGAACGGCGACGCGAGCAGGCCCACCGGAGATGGAGGGCCTGCCACCGAAGCGGGGCTCGCGCCTGGGTCTCTGGCGGTCGACGGCAGTGGCAACCTCTACATCGCGGAGCAGGGGGAAAATACCGCTCGCATCCGTCGGGTCGACACCAACGGGGTGATCTCGACAGTTGCTGGAGCGGACCCTGTGGGCGAACCGCACCGGTATCCGAAATCTGCCCTACATGCTCCGATATCCGCTGTCGACAGTATGGCCGTTGGCCCCGACGGCGCCCTCTACGTCTTGACCACAGGCGAGATCCTGCGAATCTCGTGCGGGGTCATAGGCCAAATACCGGTGGATGCGGGCATCGACTGGGATCACCGGGGCTACGGGGCGCAAGACCTCGCGGTCGACAGTGCCGGCAACTTGTTCATCTCGACCGTGTTCAGGGTGTATCGCGTCACACCAGAGGGACGGTGGACAGTCGTGGCTGGCGGTGGCACGACCCGGGTGGCGGAAGGTCTACCGGCAACCTCTGCCAAGTTCGATCGGCTGCGGTCCCTCGCCCTCGACGATGCCGGAAACCTCTATCTGACGAACCTGCATCGTGTTCTCAAGGTCGCCGGCGTCTCCGCAGGAGCCGCGAGCCCCGGCCCATGGTGTGACTCCACACCACCACCAGCGGAGACGGGAGCGTCGTACCAGCCACTTGCGCCGGGCAGGGTCCTCGACACCCGTAACGGCACCGGCGGGTACTCCAAGCCCGTGGGGCCGAACGCCACCATCTCGCTCGGCGTCACCGGGACGGCGGGCGTGCCTGTGAGCGGGGTTTCCGCAGTGGTGCTCAACGTGACCGTCACCGAGCCGAGCGCGGGCGGGTTCCTGAACGTCTTCCCGTCCGGCACGGCCCGACCGCTCGCGTCGAGCGTGAACTTCCGACCGGGGCAGACGGTGGCCAACCTGGTGGTGGCAAAAGTCGGGAACGACGGCGGGGTCAA
>JALZDC010000280.1 GCA_030862755.1 Actinomycetota bacterium | reverse complement strand
CGATCGCCGATCTGGTCGGGCCCATGCCCTACACCGATTGGCAGTGCGCGATCGACGATCCGCCCGGCTACCGCAACTGGTGGACGGCGGAGTACCTGCACGTGGTCTCGGACGAGGCGATCGAGGTGATGCACGCTCACTCGCTCGCGACCCCGACCCCGACACCGTCGATGTCGTTCATCGTCCCATGGGGCGGCGCGGTCGCGCGCGTGGGGGAGGACGACACCCCGATGACGCAGCGCGACGCGTCCTGGGTCGTTCACCCGTATGCCTCGGTGGAGCGCGAGGATGAGGTCGAGGGCGCGGTCGCCTGGGCGCGCGGCTTCCGCGAGGAGATCCGGCGCTACGCCTCGGGTGGCCTCTACCTCAACTTCGTCGCCGAGGACGAAGGGGAGTTAGGCGTTCGGGCCGCATTTGGCGAGCACAAGTACGAGCGTCTCGCTCGGATCAAGGCCCGCTACGACCCAGCCAACCTCTTCCGCGGCAACCACAACATCAAGCCGGTGCCTCGCGGTCGGGGCGTCCTGAGGGGGGAGCGCATGCGTGCTCGCTGAAGGGGAGCGTCGCCTGAGCTACGCGGGCTGATCTAATCCGTTCCTACCGGCTCTCGAGCAGCTCCTCGATGAAGGCGAGCACCTCTGGTGCCGCCGGATCGACGAGATGGCCGCCGCCGACCAGCGCCGTGCGAGCGTCGGGAAGGACGCCCGCCATCGCATCGGTCATGTCCCGCTGCTCAGGCGGGGACTCGGATGCCGAGATGAGCAGCGCAGGCTTCTCGATCGTGGCGAATGCGGCGTCGTCAGGCATCGCCTCCTCCACGTACCCGAGCTCCGCCAGGAGCGCCGGGCCGTTCTGCGTGAGAACCCGCCGAAGCTCGTCCGGGAACGAGTCCCAGACGCCCTCGCCCAGGACCTCGCTGATCAGCGCCTCGTAGACCGCGTCGACACCATCCCGCGCGGCCACCTCGCGGAGGCGATCGCGGATCGCCTTCGTCCACTCCAACCCCGCGGGCGAGAGGCCGAGCGCGTCACCCTCAAGCAAGACCAGCGCCCGCACCCGGTCCGGGTAGCGGAGCGCGAGGTCGATCGCCACCGCTCCCCCGTAGCTGCGGCCGATGACCACCGCCGGCGTGGCGGCCAGCGCGTCAAGCAGCGAAGCCGCGTCGTCGGCCTGCTCGGCCACGCTGGTGCGCTCGTAGGGGTCCGGGCGCTCGCTGCGTGTGCACCCGCGCCGGTCGTACGCGATCACGCGGCCGAGTCGCGCCAGCTCGTCGACCGCGTCGGCCCACATCAGTGCGGAGCTTCCGCCCCCGTGGATGCAGAGGATGGGAGCACCGCTGCCGTGCTCCTCGTAGTAGAGCCGGATCCCGTTGACGTGGGCCTCGGGCACGATGCAACCCTAGTTTCCACCCAATGCACGCGCACACCGGCAGCCGGGCATCGGCGGGCGGAACATCGCTCGCGCGATGATCGCGGGTCCCCCGGGGTTGATGGATTCGAGCATCGCGTGATTTCTCGTCGGCGGCCGATGCAGAAGACGACGGAAGACCCACGGCTCTCGTTCCGCACGAAGGCGAGCACGCTTAGGCGTTCGCGCGTGCTCTCGCTAAGGACGAGCTCCGAGCGTGCCGACTGATGATCGCCTCACGGCCGCTTCCGTCAGCAATTGCTGAAGTGGGAACGTCGTCGTCCGTCACGACCGCTGGTCGTCCAAGCCCGGCGTCTGGGCGCACCTACGACGGGCGCCTCCTGTCATCTCGGTCAAGCCGAGAACTCGGCCGGCTGCGGGCCGAGGAGACTTGCCTCACGCCTTGAAGCTCGCGCTTCTCTCTGAGAGGGTCGAGCGGCAGAGAACTGCGAAGAAAGGTGGCCACGATGCCAGTGATCTCGCGCGAAGACGCGGTTGTCGAATTCGCGGACGGAGACGCCGAGTTGCGAGCAGCGCCGGCCGGTGACATGACTGTCGCCTTCGTGCGCGCACCCGCGGGCGCTGATTTCAGGCCAGCGTTGCAGGGCCTTCCCGGCGACATGTGCGGCTGCCCCCACTGGGGCTACATGCTGAAGGGACGCATCCGGATGCACACGCCGGATGGCGAGGAGGATTACCAAGTGGGCGACGTCTTCTATTGGGCGCCGCCTCATGCGCCCGAGGCGCTCGAGGATTCGGAGTACGTGGACTTCTCCCCGCCAGACCAGTTCCGCCCCGTCCTCGATCACATCAAGGGTCAGTAGCCACCCGAACCAACTCGCGTGGCCCTCGCGCCCAGCGGCGTCGCGCTTGCGCTTCGCGCGGCATGCGAGCAGCGTCCATCCGCGCGGTGAAATCGGCGCTAGAGACGCTTCACCCTCGGAGCGTTGCGTTGACCTACGCGTTGAGCGCGCGAGGGTCCGCGCTGGAAGCGGTTCTTCGAGCGAAGCGGACGACGGGCCTCGAACCCGCGACCTTCGGCTTGGGAAGCCGACGCTCTACCAACTGAGCTACGTCCGCGCGGAGGCGATTCTAGCCCCCATCTAAGGTTCTGATCGGTCATGCGGAGAGCGCTTGCCCCCGTTCCGATTGCCGTCATCGGCGTCCTCGTCGCGCTCGTTGCGCTGCTCGCGTACGGGCTCGTCCAGACCGAGCCGGACCGGAGCGTCGACCGCGCTCTCGAGGCCGGCGAGCGGGAGCAGGCGCCGGCGCTCGAGCTGCCGTGGCTGGGCCGGGACGGGACCGGCTCGCTCGCGGACTATCGCGGCCAGGTCGTGGTGCTCAACTTCTGGGCCTCCTGGTGCGAGCCGTGCAAGCGCGAGTCACCGCTGCTCCAGCGCTGGCACGAGCGGCTCGAGCGGCAAGGCGGCCTCGTGCTCGGGGTCGACATGCTCGACGTCACCTCGCACGCGGAGGAGTTCATCGAGGAGTACGAGCTCACCTACCCGATGCTGAAGGACAAGGACGGCGAGGGGCTCGAGCTCTTCGGCGTGGCCCAGTACCCCGAGACCTTTCTGATCGACCGCCAGGGACGCATCGCGGCTGCGGCGCGCGGCCCCGTCGACGAGGAGTGGATGCGGGCCAACGTGGCCCCGCTCCTGGAGGAGTCGTGAGGCGGGCG
>JALZDC010000092.1 GCA_030862755.1 Actinomycetota bacterium | reverse complement strand
TCTCTGCCCACAGGTCGGCACGGATCTGGAGCCTTGCGGGATTGTCACCACGCTCGACCATCGCCCGTGTGAACCGGCGCAGCCGCTCCACGCCGCTCATGTGAGCATGTTGAAGCCCCCGCATCACCTCATCCATCCCGGCAGCGTCGTCGTCGAGCAAGGCGAGTAGCAGGTCCTGCTTCTGGGCGAAGTAGATGTAGAAGGCGCCCTTGCTGACACCGGCTTCCGCGCACACCTCATCGACGGTGAGGGACTGGAACCCGCGAGTGGCGACGCATCTCCATGCTGCATCCATCAACTGCTGACGTCGTTCGATCTTCGTGGCGGCCGCCAGCCGAGGCATGGGCGAACTCCTTCTGGTCGGACGATATTGAAGGCTGTACAAACCGACCGGTCAGTTTGTATCATGCGGCAGGCACCAGAGGCGGCCACGATCGGCTTCCTTGCTCGGAGAGTGAGCATCGCTCGCGATCGAGGATCAGGCCCGGAGAGCCCGGGCTCCATGGTGGGAGGAGACGGTGATGCGGACGGATCGTCGGTTGCGCGGGAAGCGGGCTCGTCTGCTGTTCCCGGCGCTTTTTGGACTCCTCGTCTGGTCCACTGCGCCGGCCTTCGCCCTGCCTCAGACGTCTACCCCTACGCTCGAGCTGGACAGGACGATCCAGACCACTCCCTTCGTCGGCACCGCGGTCTCGATGAAAGACCATGAGGGCAGCGCGTTCGTGCCCTCCGACAACTCGTTGTGGCTGTCGGACGACAACGCGAACGCCATCTACGAGATCGACCCCACGACGGGTGCCTTGAAACGCACGATCAACCGTGCGGCCTTCAACAACGCCCCGAAGTTCGGAGGCGGGCCGATCGCGGGGACGAACCGAACCGATGACTTCGAGTCCCTCGCCTACGACGAGGCCAACGACCAGCTCTTCCTCTTCGCCGGCCCGTGCTGCACCTCGACCGTCCTGCCCACCGCTTTCCGCCTCACCCGACAGGGTGGAAGCCTGGAGGTTGAGTCCTACCAACCGCTCGCAGCCGGCGCGAACTACACCAGCTCCGCGTGGAACTCCGCGGATCAAGCGGTCTACGTCGGAGTGGCCCGACGGCTCCACACGTACCACTACGAGACGAACACGGTCGGACCCACGTTCCGGGTGCCCGACCTCGCGGGGATCTTGGGCATGGTCTTCTCGCCGAACGGCGCCGACCTCTTCGTCGTCACGAATGCCGAGGCGCTCAAGCGCGTCGATTGGGCGACGAAGACGCTCGTTCCGGGTTGGACGTTCGATCTGACCCCTTTCGACGTCCGTGACAGCCGAGGGGTGGAGCTGATCGACGATCAGCTGTACGTGAGCGACGGCGCCGATTCGCGCCCGGCCGGCCCGCTCAAGTTCGCCGTCTTCGTGTTCAGCGTGCTCGGGCCTGCCCCCGTTGCGCCCACGGCTTCGTTCACTGCGAACCCGTCTTCGGGAGCGGCTCCCCTGAGCGTTACCTTCGACAACACCTCCATGGGGAGCACCCCGATGACGTGGGCGTGGGACTTCGACGAGGACAACGTCACCGACTCGGCGGCGAAGGATCCGACGCACGTCTTCGATACGCCGGACACCTACACGGTCGAGCTCACGGCCACGAACTCGGTGAGCTCGAGCACGACGACCAGGGATGTCGTGGTCAGCGAACCGGAGCCTTCCCAGGGGATCGTGGGGAACCCCGGCTTCGAGATCGATACGGCCGGCTGGGGCACCACCGGATCGGGCGCTGGCGTGGCGCTGACCCGGGTGACCAGCCCGGTCCACGGCGGCGTGGGAGCCGCTCTCCTCAGGAACAACGCCACCGGGGCCAGGAGATGCGTTCTGAACGACTCTCCGAACTGGGTGACGACCACCCAGGCGGGGCTCTACACGGGGAGCATCTGGGTGCGAGCCGACGAGCCCGGAGCGCTGATCAAGGTCAACTTCAGAGAGCTCGACGGCACCACGCTGCTCAGATCGCGGACGAAGACCTACACGTTGACGACGTCGTGGCAGCTAGTGAACGTCACCCACACGCCGCTCTCACCAGGATCGTCCACGCTCGATCTCCGGGTGTTCGTCCCGAGGGCCTATGCGCCTCCGGGGGTCTGCTTCTACGCTGACGATGCCTCAATAGCGGTTTCCTGAGCCTGCCGCCCCAGGCTGGCCATCAGGCGTTGGCGGGAGCCGCGAAGATCGGCACCGAGCTTTGCGTCGAGCCGGCGGGCGATCGCATCGGCGAAGCGCGTCATCGCCTCGTCACGGTTCTCGTAGACGAACCGCTGTGAGCGCCCGTTCTCCTGAATCGTCAGGTGGTAGACCTGCATGGCTTCCTGACGGACCGAGCTGATGGCCTGGAGGGGGCCGGGGCCGGCAACGAGTCGCTCTGGCGCGCGGGCTGCGCCCTGGACCGTGTGACGTTCCTCGGGCGGTTTCATTTCGAGCGCGCAACGGGCCTGCAGGTCGGTCACGAGATGGTCTTCGTGCGATGCCGGCGGGAGGAAGGATCAGTCAGGCCCGAAGAAGTCGCGTGGGCCGGTCACAGTGGGGGCTGGTACGGTGGAGATGGCCTCTATCCCGGATCGCAGAAAGGGGATCAGCCATGCTCCAAGTCACCGACGCCGCAGTCTCCGTGCTGAAGAGTGCGGTTCTGCACGAAGGCGAAACGTCGCAGCAACCCGATCCCGCCAAGGCCGTGAGGATCCGAGCAGCAGTCATGGATGACGGTCGGCAGACCCTCACGCTTCAACCCGTGATCGGTCCTGAGCCC
>JALZDC010000088.1 GCA_030862755.1 Actinomycetota bacterium | reverse complement strand
CCTTCAGCTCGTTCACGGTGGCGTCGATCTTGGCGCGTGCGAACTCCTCGACCTCGAGGCCCTCGGCGATCTCGTAGCTTCCGCCGCTCAGCCGGACAGGGAAGCTCGACATGAGACCCTCGTCGACGTCATAGGCGCCTGGTGACCGGACCGCCATGGAGCGCAGCCCGGTGGCGCCCTGGATCCAATCGCGCACGTGGTCGATCGCGGCGCTGGCCGCGCTGGCGGCCGACGAGGCCCCGCGTGCGTCGATGATCTCCGCGCCGCGCTTCCCGACGCGGGGGATGTAGTCGTTCTCGTACCAGTCCATGTCGACCTGGTCGACCGCGCGCGCCCCCCTCACCTTCGCGTTGAATAGGTCGGGGAACATCGTGGGCGAGTGGTTTCCCCAGACGGCGAGGTCCTCCACGTCCTCGACCTCGGCGCCCACCTTCTCGGCGAGCTGCGCGACGGCCCGGTTCTCGTCGAGCCGCGTCATGGCGCTGAAGCGCCTGTCGGGGATGTCGGGCGCGTTGTTCATTGCGATCAGCGCGTTCGTGTTGGCCGGGTTGCCCACGACGAGGATGCGCACGTCGTCGGCCGCCACCTGGTTCGGCGCCTCGCCCTGAGGCTTGAAGATCTGGCCGTTCGCCTCGAGCAGGTCGGCGCGCTCCATTCCCTTCGACCGCGGCCGCGCTCCCACGAGCATCGCGACGTTCACTCCGTCGAACGCCTTCTTCGGGTCATCGAAGATGTCTGTGGAAGCGAGCAGCGGGAATGCGCAGTCCTGGAGCTCCAGGGCCGTGCCCTCCGCGGCCTTCACGGCATCGGGGATCTCGAGCAGGCGGAGGTCGATCTTCTCGTCCGGGCCGAGCATCTGGCCGCTCGCGATCCGAAAGAGCAGCGCGTATCCGATCTGGCCGGCCGCGCCGGTGACTGTGACTGTGGAGGGCATCTAGGAATTCATCTCCTCTATGACAGCGTCGGCGAATTCGCTCGTACCCACTGCGCTCGGATCGTCACGCGAGGGCTTCAGGTCATAGGTGACCTTGTCCCCCTTGCGGATCACCTCGGCGATCCCGTGCTCCATCCGCTCGGATGCCTCGCCCTCCCCGAGGTGCTTCAGCATCAGCACTCCGGAGAGCATCAGGGCGGTCGGGTTCACCTTGTTCTGCCCCTTGTACTTCGGGGCCGAGCCGTGCGTGGCCTCGAAGATCGCGCCCTCGGTGCCGATGTTCGCGCCGGGCGCGAGGCCGAGGCCCCCGATCATGCCGGCGCCGAGGTCGGAGACGATGTCGCCGTAGAGGTTCGGCAGCACGATCACGTCGTACTCCTCCGGGCGCGACACGAGCTGGTTGCAGAGGTTGTCGATTATGCGGTCCTCGAACTCGATGTCCGGGTGGCGCTCGGCGACCTGGCGGGCGACCTCGAGGAAGAGGCCGTCGGAGTACTTCATGATGTTGGCCTTGTGCGCCGCCGTGACCTTCCTGCGGCCGTACTCCTCGGCGTACTTGAAGGCGGACTCGACGATCCGGTCCGAGCCGAACACCGAGATCGGCTTGATGGAGATGCCCGACTCGTCGCGGGTGGGCGAGTCGAGCTCGTCGGCGAGGAAGCGGCGCAGCTTCTCGGCGTCGGCCGAGCCCTTCTCGAACTCGATGCCGGCGTACAGGTCCTCGGTGTTCTCGCGGACGATCACGATGTCGGTCTCGGGGAAGCGCGTGCGGACGCCGTCGTATGCCTTGCAGGGGCGGATGCAGGAGTAGAGGTCGAACTCCTTGCGGAGCGCGACGTTGATGGACCGGTGGCCGGAGCCGACCGGTGTGGTGGTCGGACCCTTGATGGCTATTCCGCGGTCGCGGATCGAGTCGAGCGTGCGGTCGGGGAGCGGGTCGCCCTCCGATTCGTAGACGTCGATCCCGGCGTCCTGGAAGTCCCAGTCGAATTCGATTCCGGTGGCCTCGAGCACGCGCTTGGTCGCTTCCGCGAGCTCGGGCCCGGTCCCGTCGCCCGGGATGAAGGTGACTCGATGAGCCAAAACGATCCTTTCGTCTCAGTCTTGTGCGGGCCGGATTACTAGCATCCGCACCACGATGTTCGGTGGTGGCTCCATCCAGCTTGCCCGCGTCTTCGGAATTCGGATCGGCGTGGACTACAGCTGGTTCCTCGTCCTCTTCCTGATCATCTGGTCGCTGTCGGGCTACTACGAGGACGTCGCGCCGGAGTCGGACGCCTTCGTGCTCGCGGTCGTGAGCGCCCTCCTGTTCTTCCTCTCGATCCTCCTGCACGAGCTGGGGCACGCGGTGGTGGCGATCCGGAACGGAATACCGATCCTCGGAATCGACCTCTGGCTCTTCGGCGGCGTGGCGAAGCTCGGGAAGGACACGGACTCCCCGGGCGTCGAGTTCAGGGTCGCTGCGGCGGGGCCGCTCGTGACCGTCCTGATCGCGGCGGTCTGCTTCGGGCTGGCCGCCGCGGTCTCGAGCACCGACGACGCCGTCCAGAGCTCGGTCTTCGACGAGCAGTTCAGCGGCGCCACGACGGCGGTGCTCGGCTACCTCACCTCGATCAACGTGCTCCTGCTGCTGTTCAACCTGATCCCGGCGTTCCCGCTCGACGGCGGGCGGATCGCGCGCGCGATCGCATGGAAGATCACCGGCGACCGCAACAGGGCGACCCGCTTCGCGGCTCGCCTGGGTCGCGCCGGCGGCTACGTGCTCGTCGGGCTCGGCATCGCGATGGTCCTGCTGCGCGACGACTTCATCGGCGGCATCTGGCTCGTGTTCATCGGTGTCTTCCTCGCCGGCGCGGCGCGCTCCGCGGAGGTTCAGGCGGACTTCGCCGGCCGGATCGAGCACATCCGCGTGGCCGACGTGATGGACGCCGAGCCGGTCGCGATCTCCGAGACCGCGTTGGTCTCCGACGCGGACCACGACTTCTTCCTGCGCTACGGCTGGCCGTGGTTTCCGGTGGTGGACCCGGTCGGCAGGCTCGTGGGGGTCGTCTCCCGAGAGTCTGTGGACAGCGTGCCGGCCGGGGAGCGCGATGCGCGCACCGTCGAGACGGTGATGGCGCGCGACGACGGCACGAGCGGCCTGCGCGTCGGGACCGAGGAGCCGCTCGAGGCGCTGCTCGGCCAGGAGGGCCTGGCGCGCCTCGGGGCGATCATGGCCGTGGACGCCGAGGGCGTGCTGCGCGGAGTCGTCACGGTCGACGCGGTGCGGCGGGCGCTGAGGGGCGCGGCGCCTGCGTGAGGGCTCGTTCGATCTGAGCCGCCACGCTCTCCGGAGCGTTCAACAGCAGCAGGTAGGGCACGCGGATCACTATCCAGCCCGCTAGCTGGAGCTCGGCGTCACGGACCGGGTCGCGCTGTTTCGCCCTGAGGGTCCCGTGCGCCGCGGCGCCGTCGGTCTCCACGATCAGGCGCTGCTCGCGCCAGGCGAAGTCGCACTCGTAGCCCTCGTTGTGGACGTTCACCCCGGGGCGCGGGAAGCCGGATCGGTCGCAGAGGGCGAGGAACATCTCCTCCAGTTCAGTGCGGGTTCTCGTGGTCCCGGGTTCGTGAACGGCCAGCACCGAGGTCAGGACTCCGCTGCCGCGCCGGCCATGCCTCGGGGCAAGGTCGGTG
>JALZDC010000086.1 GCA_030862755.1 Actinomycetota bacterium | reverse complement strand
GATCCGGGCCGAGGAGATCGGGCTCGCGAGCGTCGGGCTGGGCGCCGGCCGCCTGCGGAAAGACGATCCCATCGACCCCGCCGTCGGTATCGTGGTGCGTCCGAAGATCGGTGACCGGCTGGAGGCCGGGGAGGCCATCGGAGAGATCCACGCGCGAGACCGCGACGCAGCGGCCCATGCCGCTCGCCGCGTCCTCGCCGCTATGGGCGTCGCCGACGGTCCCGTCCGGCCTCCGCCGCTCGTCCACGCTTGGTTGTGATCGTTGGGATGTGGTTGCGATAGGGAACTTCACGATGCTCGGGCTGCGGCTGGCCGTCTACATGGCCGTGTCGCTGTTCATCGGCGTCGCGCTGCGCGAGTTCGCGCGGGCGCGCGTTGCGACGACGCTCGGCGATCCGACACCGCGCCTGTGGGGACGCGTGACCATGCGACCGAAGGCCTGGTTCGACCCGTTCGGGAGTGGGTTCCTGCCGGCGCTTGTCGCGCTGCTCTGGTCGGTCCAGGCGTTCATCATGCCCGCTGCCTACGCCAAACCCGCCCCGATCGACACGAGCTACTTCAAGCGCCATCCCCGCGACGTCGTGGTCGCCTCGCTGGCGGGGCCCGTCGCGTCCCTCGTCCTCGCGATCGCTGGGGGCCTCTTCGTCCGGGCCGGGATCGGCGGGGAGGCGCTCCTCGTGCTCACCACGTTCGCCTACACGAACGCGTCGCTGTTCGTCTTCCACCTGTTGCCCATCCCGGGCCTCGACGGGGGGCGCCTCCTCGCCCTGCTGCTCCCTCCTCACGCCCGAGAGGTGTTCCGGAACGCGGATCGATACCTCGCCCTGATCGTGCTCGTCGTCCTGTTCCTATTGACCTTCCTGCTCGACGTCGCGAGGCTCCTCGCTGGCGCGGTCTGCGATGCACTGACCGGCGTGGATTGCTCCGGGCTCTTCGGCTTCTGACCAGTCCCTCCAAGGCGCGGGAGACGAGGCCGGTATCATCGCGGCATCGTGACCTCCACGTCATCAGAGCTCATCGGCGCACCCGGAACGGAGGACAGGGAGGCGCGACGCGGCCGTGTCCTCACCGGGTTCCGGCCGACGGGGGACCTGCACGTGGGCCATTGGGCCGGCAACGTGGGCAACGCCGTCCGGCTCCAGGATAGGGAGTACGAGTGCTACTACTTCGTTGCCGACTGGCACATGCTTACCACGCACTACGACCGGACCGCGGAATTGCCGGCCCTGGTCGATGGCATCGTGCTCGACCTCCTCGCCTGCGGCATCGACCCGGGGCGAATTGTCCTCTATCTGCAGTCCGACCTGCCCGAGGTCGCGGAGATGGCCCTGCTCCTCGGGATGATCACACCCCTCGGGTGGCTCGAGCGCGTGCCGACCTATAAGGAGCGACTGCGTCACATTGCCGAGCGCGACGTGGCGAACTTCGGGCTGCTCGGCTACCCCGTCCTGCAGACCGTGGACATCTCGATCGTCCGCGGGGAGCTCGTGCCGGTGGGAGAGGACCAGGTGTCGCATCTCGAGATCTCCCGCGAGATCGTCCGGCGGTTCAATCGGCTCTTCGGTGAAGCATTGGCGGAGCCTCGGCCGCTGCTCTCGGACTTCCCGCTCGTTCCCGGCTCGGACGGACGCAAGATGTCGAAGTCGCTCGACAACGCGATCGGGTCGGCCGACGAGCCCGACACGATCCGAGCGAAGGTCCGCTCGTTCATCACCGACCCTCAGAAGGTTCGGCTCAGAGACCCCGGGCGCCCGGAAATCTGTCCGGTCTTCGCGCTGCACACGCGGTTCTCGCCGGACATCGTCGATCGGACACGGGACCACTGCCGCTCGGGCGAGCTCGGGTGCGTCGACTGCAAGACGAACCTGGCCGATCGGCTCATCGAGGAGCTCCGTCCGATCAAGGAACGGCGGCTCGGGCTGGCGGAGGAACGGGGATCGGCGTGGAAGGTCCTCGACGAGGGGCGGGAGCGGGTGCGGCCGGTGGTCCGCGAGACGCTCGCATCGGTCCGCGACGCGATGGGATTCTCCCGCCCATGACCAAGGGCACCGGCACGTTCGCGGTCGAGCTCCCCGCGTTCACTGGCCCGTTCCGTCTGCTCTCCGAGCTGATCATCGAGCAGAAGGTCGATGTGTGTGACGTACAGGTGGCGACGGTGACCGACGCGTTC
>JALZDC010000084.1 GCA_030862755.1 Actinomycetota bacterium | reverse complement strand
GACCGACGAGCCGCTGCGGCCGGCGCAGCCCGAGCCCGGGCCGGTCGACGAGGTCGACGTCACGACGGCGGCTGGAGCCACGGCGGAAGGGGAGCCGGCCGAGGCCACCGCAGGGCCGGCCGCGGTGCCCTCGGCCGAGCCCGAAGCTCCGGCCGAGTCCGAGGCTCCCGCCACCGACGAGGAGGTCTCCCTGGAGGCGATCCTCGAGGACCTCAAGCGTCGAGAGGGCCGATCCGAGTAGGGCCCCTGTCGTGCTCTTGGTCGGCCTGACCGGCGGCATCGGGTCTGGGAAGTCCACCGTGGCTCGGCTGCTCGAACAGCGCGGCGCCGCCGTGATCGACGCCGACCAGCTCGCGCGCGAAGCGATCGCGAAGGGGACACCGGGGTTCGAGCGCGTGGTCGACGCCTTCGGCCCGGACGTCGTCACGTCCGACGGGGACCTCGACCGCTCCGCCCTGGCCGCGAGGATCTTCGCCGATCCCGCCCAGAAGTCGGCGCTCGAAGCGATCGTGCATCCCGAGGTCGCCCGGCGCTTCGGTGAGCTGGTCGACGCGTATCGCGCATCTGAACGGATCGTCGTGTACGTCACACCGTTGCTCGTCGAGCTCGGACTGGCACCCGCATTCGACGTCGTGGTGGTCGTCACCGCGTCGCCCCATCTGCGCGTCTCCCGGGTCGCTTCGGAGCGGGGCCTCTCACCCGACGACGTCCGGGGAAGGATGGCCGCGCAGGCGACCGACGAGCAGCGGGTGGAAGTCGCGGACGTCCTGATCGACAACGACGGCTCGCTGGCCGAGCTCGAACATCAGGCAGGCCGGCTCTGGGACGACCTCTGGGCCCGCGCCGACGGATGAAGTCGGGCTATCCTCGGAGACGTGCGGATCCGCGCTGTCTTCTTCGACGTCGGGGAGACGCTCGTGCACGTCGATCCGTCCTTCGCCGACCTCTTCGTGACCGTGCTCGCCGGCGCGGGCTACCGACGCTCCGGAGCCGAGGTCCGGGATGCGTCGGCGCACATCTACGCCAGGTTCTCCGAGGCCGCGCGGGATGGATCGATGTGGACGACGTCGCCCGAGCGCTCCCGCGAGTTCTGGACCTCGGTGTACGAGCGGATGCTGAGAGAGCTCCGTATCATCGATGACGACGGACTCGCCGCCACCCTCTACCGTGAGTTCACCCGCATGGAGAACTACGCATTGTTCGACGATGTTCGTCCGGCGGTCGCGGCCTTGCGCCAGGCGGGTTTGATCCTCGGCATCGTGTCCAATTTCGAGGCGTGGCTCGAAGAGTGGTTCGGGCTCCACGAGCTGGTCGAGACCTTCCCGGTCCGGGTGATCTCGGGGATCGAGGGGATCGAGAAGCCGGACGCACGGATCTTCGAACTCGCCCTCCAGCGCGCGGGTGTGGATGCGACCGCCTCAGCGTACGTGGGAGACAACCCGGAGTTCGACGTGGATCCACCGGCCGCGCTCGGGATGTTCCCCGTCCTCGTCGATCGCCGGGATCGGTTCCCCGACCACACCGGCGCCCGCGTCCGAGACCTCCGGGACCTGCCGGCGATCCTGGAGGCCCTGTGACGGAGGAGCTCTTCTTCACGGTCGACGAGGCCAACGCGGCCCTGGACGAGCTCCGCTCGCGGCTGCCCCGACTCCGCGAGGCGAGGCAGCGGTTGATCGACACGAGCGAGCGGATCACCTCGGCCATCGAGGTGGACGGGGGCGGGGTCGAGGGGAGCGACTGGTTCCGGGCCCAGGAGGCGCTCAAGACAGAGCTCGTATGGCTAGCGGACCGTGGCATCCTGCTCCGGGACCCGGAGACCGGGTTGATCGACTTTCCGGCCCGTCGGGACGGGCGCCGAGTGTTCCTCTGCTGGCGACTCGGCGAAAATCGGGTTGCCTGGTTCCACGATGAACAGACGGGGTTCTCGAGCCGACGACCGCTCTGAACCTGACTGAGTACGCTGCACTCCGATGGCAGAGGGTGTGATCCACGCCGAAGCCCTCCGGAAATCGTACGGCGACGTCCAAGCGGTACGAGGGATCGATCTGCTCGTGGAACGGGGGGAGGTCTTCGCCCTGCTCGGCCCCAACGGAGCCGGGAAGACGACGACGACCGAGATCCTAGAGGGGTATCGGACCCGGACCGGCGGCGAGGCCTCCGTCCTGGGGTACGACCCGGCGACCGGTGGCAGCGAGATGCGGCGGCGGATCGGGATCGTCCTCCAATCGACGGGGGTGGACCCCTACCTCACCGTCAGAGAGACCGTGGAGCTGTACGCGGGATTCTACCCATCGCCGCGCGACCTCGACGAGGTCATCGATCTCGTCGGTCTGGCCGAGAAGCGGACGACCCGGGTGAACAAGCTGTCGGGCGGCCAGCAACGGCGGCTCGACGTCGCGGTGGCGCTGGCCGGCGACCCAGAGTTGCTGTTCCTCGACGAGCCGACCACCGGCTTCGATCCGAACGCTCGGCGCAACGCGTGGGGCATCGTCAGGAACCTGACGGACATCGGGAAGACGATCTTCCTCACGACGCATTTCATGGACGAGGCGCAGTACCTCGCGAAACGGGTGGCCGTGATCGCGAAGGGAGAGATCGTGGCTGAGGGAACCCCCACGTCGCTCGCCGGGAGAGACCGCATGAAGACGAGGGTGAGCTTCCGGCTCCCTGCGGGAGCACCCACGCCGCCCTGGGGACAGGGGCCGGGCCCCGACGGTCACTTCAACCTGCAGACCGACGATGCCACGCGAACGGCCCATGACCTGACCGGGTGGGCCCTCGAGCACGGCTTCTCGTTCGACTCCCTCGAGGTCTCCCAGCCGACGCTCGAGGACGTCTACATCGAACTGACCGGAGGCGAGGAGGGCGGGGGATGAGCGCCGCGGGTCAGGCACTCCGTCAGTTCCGATTCACGAACAAGGCGTTCTGGCGGAACCCAGCCTCGGCCTTCTTCACGTTCGCCTTCCCGCTGATGTTCCTCGTGATCTTCACGTCGCTGCTGGGCGGTGGGCAGACGCCGGTCGGCGGCTTCGAGCTCGACACGTCCACCTACTTCGTCGGAGCCATGGCGGCGTTCGGCGTGATCTCTGCCTGCTTCACCAACATCGCGATCCAGGCCACGTTCAATCGGGACGCCGGCATCCTGAAACGGCTGCGAGGGACACCGCTCCCGGCCGGCGCCTACATGGGCGCGCGGGTTCTCCACGCGATGGTCGTCGGCGCGATCCTCGTGGTCATCACCCTGCTGTTCGGGAAGCTCGCCTACGGCTCGCCGCTTCCGACCGGGACGCCGCTGATGGAGTTCATCGTCACGTTCCTGGTCGGGTCGCTCGCGTTCGCCGCCCTGGCGCTCGCCTTGACGGCCGTGATCCCCAACGCCGACGCCGCGCCACCGATCGTGAACGGCGCGATCTTGCCCCTGCTGTTCCTGTCGGGGATCTTCATCCCTCTGGGCGACGAAGCCCCTGCGTGGATGACCTCGGTCAGTGACATCTTCCCGGTCAAGCACTTCGCCGATGCGATGCGGGCCGGCTTCCTCGGCAACGTGGAGACTCCGCTCGGAAACAGGGTGTTCGTCTTCGATTGGATCGACGTCCTGATCGTGGCGGCGTGGGGCGTGGTCGGGATCGTGCTGGCCGCGCGCTTCTTCAGCTGGGAGCCGCGCCGCTAGGGGGCTGTGCTAGGCTCCGCGCTTCCACGGGGAACGTAGGGGGTGGCCTTCATCCGGAAGTGGATCCTTGCGCTCGCGGCGATGGCGTTCATCGCTGCCGCGTGCGGGGAGGGAACGCCGCCCGCTGACGACGGTACCCCCGCCGAGTCGCCCCCCGAGGAGTTGACGGCTGCGGCTTGCGCGGAGGCGCATGCGGGGGACTTCGTGCAGCCGGGGACGCTGACCGTCGGCACGGACGTCCCGGCCTTCCAGCCATGGGTCGCAGGCACGGGGCGCGAGGGGCCTTGGGAGGGAGTACCCGACGAGGGAACCGGCAATCCCTACAGCGGCGAGGGGTACGAATCCGCGGTCGCGTACGCGATCGCCGAGCAACTGGGATTCACGGAGGACCAGGTGACGTGGATCGCCGTGCCGTTCAACAACTCGTACGCCCCGGGCCCGAAAGACTTCGACTTCGACATCAACCAGGTGTCCGTGACGCCCGAGCGCGAAGGCGGAGCCACCTTCAGCGACGCGTACTACGACGTAAGCCAGGCTCTGGTGGTGAACAAGGGCACGCCGATCGCGAACGCGAAGAGCATCGCGGAGCTCAAGCCCTACCAACTGGGCGTCCAGATCGGTACGACGAGCCTCACCTTGATCGACGAGGTGATCCAGCCGGACAAGCAACCTCGCGTGTTCGATCGTTCGGTCGACGTCATCCAGGCATTGAACAACGAGCAGATCGACGGCTACGTCGTGGACGCGCCGACCGCCTACGTGAACGTCCTCATCGGACAAGCGGAGAACGGCCTCGTCGTGGGCCAGTTCCCAGAGCAGGGCGAACACTTCGGCCTGGTCTTCGAGCTGGACAACCCGCTCGTCGATTGCGTGAACATCGCGATCGCCGCTCTCGAGGCCGACGGCACCTTGCAAGCCCTCGAGGACGAATGGCTCGCGGACCTGATGTATCCCATCCTGGAATAGGATCAGCATGAGGCGGCTCGAAACGTGAGCTCGACGCCGCCGGGAGCACCGCTGCCCCCCGATCTTCTCCCGTCGGGCGACCGCCGCTCGCGGATCCTCGGCGGAGGGGGCACGCGGGTCGAAGGTCGTCGGGCGGTCGTCGTCGCGCTGACGAGCACGGCCACCTTCTTCACCCTCATCGTGGTCGTCGTCGTGAACTCCCCTGGGTGGGAGGAGTTCAGCTTCAAGTTCCTGAACGGGAGGGAATTCCTCGATTCCCTGCCGAGGACAGGTATCGCGTTCCTGGTCAACATCCAGCTCTTCCTGGTCGCCGAGGTGCTCGTCCTGATCTTCGCCCTCGGCGTCGCCGTGCTCCGGAGTCTCCCGGGCCCCGTGTTCTTCCCGATCCGCTTCCTCGCCGCCGCCTACACGGATCTCCTTCGCGGCATCCCGACCGTGCTGGTCATCTACACGCTGGGCCTCGGGGCACCGGCGCTGCAGATCCAGGGGATCCCCAAGTCACCCTTCTTCTGGGCGGTGGTGTCCCTCGTGCTGGTCTACACGGCCTACGTCGCGGAGGTATATCGAGCGGGAATCGAGTCGGTTCACGAGAGCCAGGCCGCGGCCGCGCGATCGCTGGGGCTGACCCGGTGGCAATCGACGCGCTACGTCATCTTGCCACAGGCGGTCAGACGCATCATCCCGCCGCTCCTGAACGACTTCCTCGGCCTGCAGAAGGACACCGCCCTGGTCGCACTGGTCGGTGTGGTGGAGGCCTTCCGCCAAGGACAGATCGACAGCTCGGCCACATTCAACTTCACGCCTTTCCTCGCCACCGCCCTCTACTTCGTCGTGATCACGATCCCGCTGGCTCGCATGATCGATTGGCTCGTCGCCAGGGACCGGCGGCGCCGGCAGGCGGACCGCGCCGCATGACCGAGGCGGTGCGTGTGGAAAGGCTCCACAAGTCGTTCGGTGACCTCGAGGTGCTGCGCGGAATCGACCTGATCGTCGACGATCACGAGGTCGTCGGCCTGATCGGCGCCAGCGGATCCGGGAAGTCGACCCTCCTGCGCTGCCTCGACCTCCTCGAGCCGATCGATCGGGGGAGGGTCTGGGTGGAGGGCATGGAGATAACGGCTGCTGGCACCGACGTCAACCTTATCCGCCGCCGGATCGCGATCGTCTTCCAGTCGTTCAACCTGTTCCCGCATATGAGCGTGCTCGGCAACATCACGCTCGCTCCGATGAAGGTGCTTGGACTCGACGAAGACGGGGCACGGCAGCGCGCCACGGAACTGCTGAACCGCTTCGGACTGGGTGACAAACGAAACGACTACCCCGATCGACTGTCCGGCGGCCAGCAGCAGCGGGTCGCGATCGTGCGCGCGCTCGCGATGGGACCGGATCTCCTCCTCCTCGACGAGGTGACGAGCGCTCTCGACCCCGTCCTCGTCGCGGAGGTGCTCGACGTGATCCGGGAGCTGGCGGCGGGAGGGATGACGATGGTGATCGCGACCCACGAGATGGGGTTCGCCCGGGACGTGGCCAACCGCGTCGCCTTCCTGGACGAGGGGCGGATCCTCGAGGAGGGCCCTCCGGAGCAGATGTTCTCCGAGCCGCGCGAGGAGGCCACCCGTCGTTTCCTCGACCGGATCATCGCGGCCGGCCGCATGTGACCTTCTTGTCGCCGAGCGGCCCTACACTGGCGGGCTCATGCCCTCGTTCAAGATCTCCTCCGAGTTCCGCCCGTCCGGTGACCAACCGGAAGCCATCGAACAGCTGGTCGAGGGCGTCCAGGCGGGGGAGCAGCAGGTTACGCTCCTCGGCGCCACCGGGACCGGCAAGACCTTCACGGTCGCCCATCTCGTCGAGCGGGTCCAGCGCCCGACCCTGGTGATCGCGCCCAACAAATCGCTCGGCGCGCAGCTCGCCAACGAGTTCCGCGAGGTCTTCCCCGACAACGCCGTCGAGTACTTCGTGAGCTACTACGATTACTACCAGCCCGAGGCCTACGTCCCACAGACGGACACGTATATCGAGAAGGACTCCTCGATCAACGACGAGATCGAGCGGCTGCGCCACTCGGCAACGGCCGCGTTGCTGTCCCGCCGTGACGTCCTCATCGTGGCCAGCGTCTCGTGCATCTACGGTCTAGGCTCTCCCGAGCAGTACGAAGGGCAGATCCTCCGGACCGTGCGCGGCACCGACCTCCCTCTCGAGTTCGCGATGCAGCGGCTCGTCGACATCCAGTACCAGCGCAACAACGTGAGCCGCGCCCGCGGCACCTTCCGCGTCCAGGGCGACACCCTCGAGGTGTTCCCGAGCTACGAGCAGACGGGCTATCGCATCGAGTGGTGGGGAGACACGATCGAGCGGATCAGCCGTTTCGATCCCCTGACGGGGGAGCTGCTCACCGATTCGATCGCGGATCTCACCACGTTCCCAGCCTCCCACTACGTGGCCAGCGACGAGCGGATGGAGCGAGCCCTCGTGACGATCGATAAGGAGCTGAAGGAACGGCTCGCGGAGCTCGAGTCGCAGAGCAAGCTCCTCGAAGCCGAGCGCCTCCGGATGCGGACGAGCTACGACCTCGAGATGCTCCGGGAGGTCGGGTTCTGCTCGGGGATCGAGAACTACTCGAGGCACATCGACGGGCGGGAACCGGGCAGCGCGCCGTACACGCTCCTCGACTACTTCCCGAACGACTACCTCGTCGTGATCGACGAGTCGCACGTCACGGTGCCCCAGCTGCACGGGATGTACGAAGGGGACATCTCGCGGAAGTCCACCCTCGTCGAGTTCGGGTTCAGGCTGCCCAGCGCGATCGACAACCGGCCGCTCCGCTTCGAGGAGTTCCAGGAGCGGGTCGGTCAGGTCGTCTACATGTCGGCGACGCCCGGCCCCTGGGAACTGAAGGTCTCCGAGCGGATCGTCGAGCAGATCGTGCGACCCACCGGCCTGATCGACCCCGAGGTCGAGATCCGGCCCACGAAGGGCCAGGTCGACGACCTGATCGAGGAGATCAGGCGCCGGGCCGAGGCCGGCCACCGGGTGCTGGTCACCACGCTCACGAAGAAGATGGCGGAGGACCTCACCGATTACCTGATCGAGATGGGGATCCGTGTGCGCTACCTCCATTCGGAGGTGGACACGATCCAGCGGATCGAGATCATCCGGGACCTGCGCCTGGGGGAGTTCGACGTCCTGGTCGGCATCAACCTGCTCCGAGAAGGACTCGACCTCCCCGAGGTGTCGCTCGTGGCGATCCTCGACGCCGACAAGGAGGGGTTCCTCCGTTCCGAGACGTCATTGATCCAGACGATCGGACGCGCCGCGCGCAACGTGGACGGGAAGGTCCTGATGTACGCGGACGCCGTGACGGACTCGATGAAGACCGCGATCAGCGAGACGCAGCGCCGTCGGATGATCCAGGAGACCTACAACCGGGAGCACGGGATCGACCCGCAGACCATCCGGAGGCGCGTGACCGACATCCTGCTGTCCCTCCGGGCCGAGGACCTCGGGGACAAGGCCCCGCAGCGCAAGCGCCGGGGGCGGCGGGAGCACCCGGAGCTGCCGCGGGACGAGCTGGAGCGCCTGATCCGAACCCTGGAGGAGGAGATGCACGAGG
>JALZDC010000076.1 GCA_030862755.1 Actinomycetota bacterium | reverse complement strand
CCGGACCCGCGAAGAGGTAATCGATGCGAGCCCTCGGCGCGTGCGACGGGAACGTGTACCCCTCGCCCCGCCCCACGGCCCGCCAGCAGTCGGTCGCCCGAGCGGCGAGCATCCTGGGACCCGGGTCGCCGGGGAAGGCGTTGAGGTCGCCTCCGATCACGAAACGGCCCTCCGATGCCTCGATGTGTTCGAGGAGCTGCCCGATGTGGTGTCCGCGTTCGCTCCCGCGCAGGCCGAGATGGGCCGACATCACGGAGAACCGCTCGTCGACGTCTGCGAACAACATCCCCCGCGGGTGGAGCAACGCGCCCTCGGAGAATCGCCGCAGACCGCTACGGACGACGGTGGCCATGCTTCCGCGGAGGAGGATCGCGTTCTGGACCCTCCGGCGTGGGAACGCCGGTGGGTCCGCGAACACCTTCATGCCGAGAGTCCCGCCGAGGGCCCGGAGACGCCGGCGCGGCCCGGACTCCTGGATCAACAGGATTTCGATGTCTTCCGCGTGGATCACCCTGGCGATCTCCTCGACCCCTCCTCGCATCCCGTGCACGTTCCACGTGGCGACGCGCAGGGCCCGCGCGGTCATGTCGGCACGATCGTGGTGCCCGCCTCGTCACGGAGGATCGCCGGCGCTTCCTCGAGGTCCCCGATCATCACGCGATCCCCACCTGCCTCGAGGAAGTCGATCGCGGCCCGGATCTTCGGCCCCATCGAGCCCGCCCCGAACTCTCCCCCCTCGAGCAGCTCGGCGGCCTCGTCGGCGGTCATGCGATCGATCTCTTCGGGATAGAGGGTGCCGAACCCACGTTGCACCTTCTTCACGTCGGTGAGGATCAGCAGCGTGCTGGCCTCCACCTCGGCGGCCAGGATCGCGGCGGCGAGGTCCTTGTCCACGACGCCCTCCTTGCCGATCAGCCGCGGTCCCTTCTCGATCACGGGTACGCCGCCGCCCCCGCCGGCGATCACGATCACGCCGTCGGCGACCAGCTTCTTGAGCACCGGGGTCTCGACGATCGAATACGGCCGGGGCGAGGGGACGACCCGGCGCCAGCCGCCGTGCGGATCCTCCTTCATCACCCAGCCGCGCTGCACCTCGAGCTTGCGAGCCTGCGCGGCCGTGTAGAAAGGGCCGATGAACTTCGTGGGCTTGCGGAAGGCGGGGTCGTTCGGTCGCACCCTGGTGAGCGTGAGCACCGTTGCCACCGGACGCTCCATCCCTCGCTCGAAGAAAACGTCGCCGATCGTGACCTGGAGCAGGTACCCGATCAGGCCCTGACTCTCGGCACCGCAGACATCGAGCGGCATCGGCGAGACCGTTCTGGCCGCCGCCTCCTGCTGGATCAGGATCCGACCGACCTGTGGACCGTTGCCGTGCGTCACCACGACCTCCCAGCCGTCGGACGCGATCTCGGCGACCCGCTCCGCCGCAGCGCGGGCCGCCCGGTACATCTCCTCGAACGTGTCGTCCGCGCCGCGGCGGAGCAGCGCGTTGCCGCCGAGCGCGACGACGACGCGTTCCATGTTTGGCGGTCCCCCTTCGCCTCGCCGGGAGTCAGGCCGCGGGCCGAGGCCGCAGCACGGGCTGCAACACGTCGAGCAGCTGCGGAGAGTCCGGAAGCACGTCGAGCTCGTAGCGCACCCGGACCGCGGGTTTTCCGATGTCGATCACGTGGCGCAGATCGATCGGCGTCCCGATCACCACGAGGTCCGCATCGGCTGCGTCGACGATCTTCGCCATCTCGTCGAGCTGCGCCTGGCTGTAGCCCATCGCGGGCAAGACCGCGCCGACGTCGTACTTCTCGAACGTCTCGGCGATCGTGCCCACCGCCCACGGCCGCGGATCGACGATCTCGGACGCGCCCGATCGCTGGGCCGCCACGACTCCGGCGCCGATCTTCATCTCCCCGTGCGTGAGGGTCGGACCGTCCTCGATCACGAGCACCCGCTTGCCGGCGATCGCCTCCGGATCGTCGACCGTCACCTTCGAGTTCGCCTTCACGACCGTGGCCTTCGGATTGGAGTCCGCGATCGTGGCCTCGAGCTGGGCGACCTGCTCGGGTGTCGAGGAATCCATCTTGTTGATCAAGACGACGTCGGCTCGACGGAGGTTGGCCTCCCCGGGGTGGTACCGCGTCTCGTGCCCGACCCGGAGCGGGTCGACGAGCGCGAGGTGGACGTCCGGCAGGTAGAACGGGAGGTCGTTGTTCCCACCGTCCCACAGCAGGACGTCGCCCTCGGTCTGGGCCTGCTCGAGGATCGCGGCGTAGTCGACACCTGCGTAGATCACGGTCCCACTCGTGATGTGCGGCTCGTACTCCTCACGCTCCTCGATCGTGCAGTGTTGCCGGTCGAGGTCCTCGAGGTCCGCGAACCGCTGGACGCGCTGCGCCGTGAGGTCCCCGTACGGCATCGGGTGCCGCACGGCCACCACCTTCTTCCCCGCCTCCTTCAACGTCGCCGCGACCGCGCGGGTCGTCTGGGACTTGCCGACGCCGGTCCGAACGGCTGTCACGGCCACGGTGGGGATGTCCGGCTTGAGCATCGTGGCGTCCGGCCCGAGGAGCAGGAAGTTCGCGCCGGCCGCGAGCGCCTCGCTCGCCTTGTGCATGACGTACTCGTGCGACACGTCGGAGTAGGCGAAGACCACGTCGTCCACCTCCAGGTCGCGGATCAGACGTGTGAGCTGGTCTTCCTCGTGGATCCGGATGCCGTCGGGATAGCGGTCTCCTGCGAGCCCGGCCGGGTACGTGCGGTCGTCGATGTACGGGATCTGCGTGGCGGTGAACGCGACGACCTCGGTCGCGGGGTCGTCGCGATAGACGACGTTGAAGTTGTGGAAGTCGCGGCCGGCGGCTCCCATGATCAGGACACGACGCGGCATGGTCCGGATCCTTTCGAGAGAGGTGGTGTGATGCGCGGCGCCGACACGGTCACGAGCGTCCGCTCTTCGAGAGCGACTGTAGCTGAACCGGGCGGCGAACGCCCCTAGACTCCGGCCATGACGGCGTGCCCGAGCTGCGGCACCGAGAACACCACGGAGGCGAGTTCTGCTCGGGATGTGGTACGTCGCTCGCCGCGCCCGCGAGGGCTCGCGGGGACCGGAAGACCGTGACCGTGCTCTTCTGCGACGTCGCCGGCTCGACCTCCCTCGGGGAGCGGCTCGATCCGGAGTCCCTCAGCCACGCTATCGAGCTTCCGTGAGTCGTTGCGCCTGATCGACGAGACCGACTTCCCGATCTGGCGCGCCGAGAGACGGCTCCACATCGCGAACACGCTCGGTCCGGGCCTCCGCGACGAGGCGATCGCGATGGCCCGGGAGGCGAGGGATCTCGTCGAGCCAAGGGTGCGATCGTCTACGTGGATCTGGCCCAATCGCAACTCGAGCAGCTGGGGGTCTCGGACTAGCAGGTCAGATCGACGTCCAGCCGTCCGGTTCCACGTGGCCGAACGGCCGGCCGAAATGGGCGAAGGCAACGAGCCAGCCTTGCCTTCGAGCGTCCTCGACCCACCGAACGCGCGACTCGCACGCTGCATCGGGATCCTCGTCGTGGTCCGAGGTCCACTCGGGACGGACGACCTGAGGCGGCACGTGGAGAAGGTCGCCGGCGAGGAGCAACGTGTCGTTCC
>JALZDC010000059.1 GCA_030862755.1 Actinomycetota bacterium | reverse complement strand
CGGCTCCACGCGGACGTCGGTCCGGCCGGATCGCGCCTCGACGATCTCGCGAGACGAGCTGCGGGCCGCTTGTCGAGCGCCGGTCGGCTCGCCTCGGGTCGCGGCGACATGCCGGCCTCGGCGAATCTGCTCTCCCGAGCGGTCCGGCTGCTCCCGCGCGGGGGGAACGAGCGCAGCGCGCTGCTCCACGACCTCGCGATCGCGCTGTGGCAGGCGGGCGAGGTCGAGGAGGTCGAGGCCGTGTACCGCGAGGAGCTGGAGGCCGGCGGGGCGCTGAGGGATCCGGTCCTCGAGGCTCGGAGCCGTCTGGCGCTTGCCGAGCTACGGATGGGGGTCGATCCGGCATCGATCAGCGCGGAAGAACTGCAGCGCGAGGCCGAGCGAAGCATCCCGATCCTGGAGGAGGCGGGCGCGGACGAGGACCTGGCGGATGCGCTGCTGATCCTTGGGACGACTCACTGGCTGGACGGGGCGATCTCGAGCATGCTCGACGTGTCGGAGCGTGCGCTGGCCCTGTCTCGCGTCACCGGGAGCGTGGGGCGGGGCGCCGCGAACTACGTCGGTCACGCACTGGTTCTCGGTACGGCGCACTGCGACGAGGCACTCACCCGTCTCGAGACGCTCGTGGAGCAGGTGGCGGACGTCCGGCTGTGGGAGGCGACGGCGGCGCTCGACCTCGCGACGATCTACGCGATGCTCGATCGACCGGACGACGCAGCCTCTAGGGCGGAGCGATCCCTCTCCACCTTCGAGGAGCTCGGACAGAGCCGGTGGGTGGCAGCGGGCCATCACACATGCGGCGTCGTTCACTCGCTGGCGGGCGACGCGATCCGAGCCGAACCTGAGTTCCGAGCCGCCTGCGAGTGGTTCGAGCAACGCGGGGAGGTCTTCGAGCTCGCCGTCCATGCGGTGGGCCTCGCGAACGGTCTCCTCGACCTGGATCGCGTGGACGAGGCACGTGAGATCGCGGAGATGAGCGCATCGAGCGCCGCTCACTACGATCTGGAGGCCCAGATCGGATGGCGGGCGGTGATCGCCAAAGTCCTCGCGAGGTCCGGTGAGCACGTGACCGCCGCGACACATGCGTCGGACGCCCTGAGACTCGTGCGCGAGACCGAGTTCCTGGATCTGCGCGCCTCGGTCTTCCTGGACATGGCGGACGTCGCACTGCGCGCCGGTCGCCGCCCGGACGCCGAAGACGCCGCGCACGAGGCGCTGGAGACCTACGGACGCAAGGGGAACCGCATCGGGTCCAGGAAGGCGGAGGTGTTCCTGAAGGCGCTCTGACGGTCAGTACTCCTCGCCCGTGAACCGCCGCCAGTCCGTGAACGACGTCTCGGTCTTCGCGATCCCGTCGATCCGCTGGAGCCGTCCGAGGGCCGCGGCCGCGACGGTCTTCACATCGGAGCCCTCGAGCGCGAGCAGGATGTCGCAGTCCCCGAAGACGATCGAAGCCCCGTGGAAGGCCTGACCGAGCTCATCCCCGAGTCGTCCCAGGACCTCCCGTGCCCGGCCGTGCTCGACCCAGACCTTCACGATCGCGACGATCTTCGACGTGTGGCGCTTGAACCCGATCAGCTCGTTCGTCGGGCCCGTGTACGCCGGGCCTTCGAGGAGGACGTCGTATTCGACGCCGTCCCAGCGATCCTCCGACAGGAAGGACTGGAGGGCGTCCATCGGTCCCGCGTCATCAGAGTCGTCGAACCGCAGGTGCACGAGGACCTTGAACGCTCCCGCGGTCTCGACCACCGACGTGACGGGTCCTTCGTCTCCGACGATCCCCCGGAACTCGGTCACGAATCCCGCGGTGTTCCGTTTTGGATGTTTCGACTCGGCACTGACGTGACGGACCAGGACGTAGGCATGCAGTCCCGTGTACGCGTACTCGTCGCGGGTCTCGATCCCCAATTGCGCCACCCCTTTCGTTTTCCGCTGTCTTACGCCGAGTGGAGTCAGAACGCAACTCGGATGACGCACGTCGCGCGCGCGGGCACCACCTCGACTTCGGATGTGCCCCGTTCATCCCCGATGCATCACGACGACGTTTCGATGACCCGAGCGCCCAGGTCGTGAAGACGGGCCCTTCGCCGGTGGTCGGTCCGGGCGACTTCTCGAGCCGCATGGAGAGCAGCAGGGGAACCGCGTCGATGCCGGCGGTGGTCGAAGGCACATGAGGTCCGCGGCGATCGTCCTCACGCTCCTGCTGGGTGCAACGACCTGCTCGCAGGTGGAGGAGATTAGCCACGCCGACCCCGCCTGCGCCTTCGACGAGACGGGATGCCTCCCCTCGGAGCTCGTCTTCGAGGTCGACGGTGGACCGGAGTCGGCGACGGCGGTGCTGCACGCCTCCTCGCCGACCCACTCGTGGAGCCGCGACGGCGTCGCCGGCGCGATCGATGACCTCACGGGCGAGCCGGGGCGCATCGCCCCGAGGGTCGAGCTCTCGGTCGACGGTTCGGCGACCGCCGACCTGCGGATCTCCTGGTGCTGCCGGACGCGAGGCTCGATCCCGTGGAGCAGCTCGAGCTCGATCGCGACCCCCAGGTGCTCCGTCTCGACAACGGCGAGCGGTATGTGTTCGAGCTCCGTCCGTACGGGGAGGGGACGTTCTCCTTCCTCACCGTGGTCCCCTGACGCGCCCGGACGGTCGGACGCTAGGGGCGAGTGTCCGTCGCCCCGCTCGCCCGTTCGAAGAAGCGCAGCAGCTCGACCGGAACCGGAAAGATCAGGGTGGAGTTCTTCTCCGATGCCACCTCGGTCATCGTGGACAGGAGCCGCAGCTGCATCGCGGCGGGTCGCCGTTCGAGGAGTTCGGCGGCGTTGCTCAGCTGCTCCGCGGCCTCGAACTCGCCCTGCGAGTGGATCACCTTCGCCCGGCGTTCCCGCTCGGCTTCGGCCTGACGGGCCATCGCCCGGCGCATGGTCTCGGGCAACTCCACGTCCTTCACCTCGACCAGCGTGACCTTCACGCCCCAGGGGTCGGTGAGCTGATCGATGATCGTCTGGAGCCGCTGGTTGATCTCGTCGCGGTTCACGAGGAGGTCGTCCAGGTCGACCTGACCGAGGATGCTCCGCAGCGTCGTCTGGGCGAGCTGGGACGTGCCCAGGATGTAGTTCTGGATCACGACGGTCGCCTTCACCGGATCGACCACGTTGAAGTAGGTGACGGCGTTCACGCGAACAGTCACGTTGTCGCGGGTGATCACGTCCTGCGGCGGGATGTCCATCGTGACCGTCTGCAGGTTGACCCGGACCATCCTGTCGACGATCGGGATGATCACGAACAGGCCGGGACCCCTGGCGCCGATCACCCGTCCCAGGCGGAAGATCACTCCGCGCTCGTACTCGGGCACGATCTTCACGGCGGAGACCAGGATGACGAGGAGCAGCACCGCGGCCGCGCCGATCCCGTACAGCGTTTCCTGGCTCATCGTTCTCCTTCCTCGATCGCCCGGAGCTCCACGTCCGATCCCTCCTCCGGCTCCACGATCAGGCGCAGGCCGTCCATCTCGACCACGCGGACCTCCTGGCCGGGACGCAGGTCGCCTGAGCGGCTCCGGGCGCCCCACC
>JALZDC010000055.1 GCA_030862755.1 Actinomycetota bacterium | reverse complement strand
AGGCTCCACGGCACTTCGCGAGGACCCGTGCGCGCTCGAGGCGCACGGCGATACCATCCCAACCGTCCCTTCTTCCGCCGAGCACAGCAAAGGAGCCACCCGATGGCCGAGAAGTTCCGGATCACCTACGCGACCCTGTCCGCCGACAACGAGGAGCTGCAGCGCAACTACGACGAGGCGGTCGAGCGCGCCCGTGCCGAGCTCGGCAAGGAGTGGCCGTTCGTCGTGAACGGCGAGGAGCGCTGGACCGACGAGAAGTACGAGGAGCCGTCGCCGATCGACTCGAGCATCATCGTCGGGCGCTTCTCACAAGCCTCCAAGCGGGACGTCGAGGAGGCGGTCGGGACGGCGAAAGGGTTCTCGCTCGAATGGGAGCGGATGGGCTGGCAAGAGCGGGTCCGGATCCTCCGCAGCGTCGCCGACGTCATGGAGGACCGGCTCTTCGACCTCGCCGCCCTGATGGCCTTCGAGGTCGGCAAGAGCCGGCTCGAGGCGCTCGGCGACGTCCAGGAGACGGCCGAGCTGATCCGTTGGAACTGCGACGAGGTCGAGAAGCACGAAGGGTTCCGGGTCCCGATGTCGGGGATGGGAGCCGCCGGCGAGTACTACGACGTGATGCGTCCATACGGCGTCTGGGCGGTGATCAGCCCCTTCAACTTCCCGTTCGCCCTGGCCGGCGGCCCGTCCTCCGGCGCGCTGGTTGCCGGGAACGCGGTCGTGTTGAAGCCCTCGAACCAGGGCGCGTTGATGGGCTACAAGCTCTACGAGTGCTACCGGGACGGCGGCGTGCCGCCCGGCGCGTTCCATCTCCTGCTGGGACGGGGGTCCGTGGCCGGCGAGGCCTTGTGGCGTCATCCCGACGTGAACGGGATCACGTTCACCGGCTCCTACGCCGTGGGGATGGACATCTACAAGAACTTCGTCCAGGACGTCCCGAAGCCGGTCATCGCCGAGATGGGAGGGAAGAACCCCGCGATCGTATCGAAGCACGCGGACCTCGACGTCGCGACCGACGGCGTCCTGCGCTCGGCCTTCGGCTTCGGCGGGCAGAAGTGCTCGGCGAACTCGCGCGTCTACGTCGAGCGCGAGGTGTACGACGACTTCGTGAGGCTCCTGAAGGAGAAGACGGAGAGGATCAAGGTCGGCAACCCGGTCGAGCGCGACGTGTTCATGGGTCCGGTGGTGAACGAGGATGCGATGAACACGTTCGAGCAGGCCTCCGGTGAGGCAAAGAAGAACGGCACCGTGATCACCGGCGGCGAGCGCATCACCGAGGGCGACCTCGGCCGCGGGCTCTTCGTGCAGCCCACGATCGTGGAGGCGCCCGAGGACAGCTGGCTCTGGAAGAAGGAACTGTTCGTGCCGTTCATCGCGGTGGCGCCTTTCGACGAGCTCGACGAGGCGATCGAGAAGGCGAACGACACCGAGTACGGCCTGACCGCGGGCTTCTTCAGCCAGGACCGCCACGAGATCGAGGAGTGGCTCGACAAGATCCAGGCCGGCGTGGTCTACGTGAACCGCCGCGCCGGCGCGACCACCGGGGCCTGGCCGGGCGTCCAGCCCTTCGGCGGCTGGAAGGGGTCGGGCACCACCGGGAAGGCGGGGGGAGGTCCCTACTACGTCACCCAGTACCTGCGCGAGCAGTCCAGGACGGTGATCGAGGAGTGACTTCGGGGAGCCTCGAGGGGGCCGAGGCGCCCAGGCTGGTCACGGAGCTTCCCGGGCCGAAGGCTCGGGAGGTCCTCGAACGAGATGGGCGCACGACATCGCCCTCGCTGCCGCGCGCATACCCACTCGTGCCCGCGCGCGGCGCGGGCTCCGTGGTGCACGACGTGGACGGGAACGCGTTCCTGGACGTGAACGCGGGGATCGCGGTCACGTCAACGGGGCATTGTCATCCCAAGGTGGTGGAGGCGATCCAGCGGCAGGCAGCAGAGTTGATCCACTACTCGGCGTCGGACTTCTATCTGCCGAACTACTCGGAGCTCACGGAGCGGCTGGAGGAGATCGCTCCGATGTCCGGTGGCGTTCGTACCTTCCTCACCAACTCGGGCACGGAGGCCGTGGAGGCGGCGATCAAGCTCGCCAGGTGGGCCACGGGCCGCCAGTACGTGATCGCCTTCTACGGGTCCTTCCACGGCCGTTCCTACGGCAGCGTTTCGTTGACGGCGTCCAAGGTGAGCTACCGGGCCGGATTCGGTCCGCTCCTGCCGGGCGTGCTCCACGCCTACTACGGAGACGGCCGCGACATGCCCGTGCCGCCTCGTGGCGTCGAGGAGGGCTTCCCTACGATCGCGCATCTCGAAGGGTTCCTGATGAGGAAGATCGTGGCCCCCGAGGAGGTGGCCGCGATCGTCGTCGAGCCCGTGCTTGGAGAGGGCGGCTACATCGTGCCGCCGGACGGCTGGCTCCAGGCGCTTCGCGAGCTCTGCGACCGGCACGGCATCCTGTTGATCTGCGACGAGGTGCAGTCCGGGATGGGCCGCACGGGCAAGATGTGGGCGGTCGAGCACTTCGGTGTCGAGCCCGACATCGTGCTCTCGGGGAAAGGGATAGCGAGCGGGATGCCGCTCGGCGCGATGGTCGCGAAGGACTCCGTGATGACCTGGACGAAGGGCACACACGGTTCCACGTACGGCGGGAACCCCCTGTCGTGCGCGGCGGCGATCGCGACCCTCGACGTGATCAGGAGCGAGGAGCTGCTGGAGAACGCGGCCAAGGTCGGCGAGCTGCTGATGAACGGGTTGCGAGACGTCCAGAGCCGCTACGACGCGATCCGTGAGGTCCGGGGGCTGGGGCTGATGATCGGGATCGAGCTGCGCGAGAAGGCGGCGCCCTATCTACGCGCGCTGCTGGACCGGGGCATCATCGCCCTCCCCGCCGGTGCGT
>JALZDC010000045.1 GCA_030862755.1 Actinomycetota bacterium | reverse complement strand
GGCCTGTGCGTGCGCGGACGTGTCCCTGTCGACCGAACCGCGTTGGCAGCGTTTCGTGCACGACCTCCAGGCCGAGAGCGGGGCGCCGCCGGGAGCGCTCGCCGTCGAGGCCTACGACGCCGGTCGATTGCTGATCGGCTCGTTCGGGGGAACAGGTGGGGCCAGGGAAGCCGTCGCGTCCGCGCTTGACGATCTCACCCGGCTCGACGGGATCGCCGGTACATACGCGTTCGAGCCCGACGGATCGCGGGCCCCGGACCGGTTGGCACCGGACACCTGGCTCGCCGCCGGATCCCGGTGGCTCCCCCGAACGGCGAGGGCTGCCGGGTAGGCCTCACCGGAGTGATTGCATTGCCCCCGCCGATCGGTCCTGCCTATAGTCGCAGCCGAGGGCGCGCGATTGCAGGCGCCCGCTCGTCCATCGACCCAAGGGGGACACATGAAGGTCGGACTCCGACGGATGACCCTGCTGTTGGGGGTCTTAGCCCTCGTGGCGGCAGGTTGCGGAGAGGACACTCCGCCGTCCGCTGGCGGCGGCACCCCCGGTGCCCAAACCGTCTGCGACACGCACGACACCAGCGCGGGCGATCTGCTCGCGGAGATCTGCACGAATGGTGAGATCCGCGTCTCGACGGACCCGGCGTATCCGCCTCAATCGGAGCTCAACCCCGAGACCGGTGAGTACGAGGGCTTCGATATCGACGTCGCGACGGGGATCGCGGACCGTCTGGGCGTTGAGGTCGCCTGGGAAACGCCCGACTGGGAGGTCCTCACGGCCGGCGGCTGGAACGACCGTTGGGACATGAGTGTCGGTTCCATGACCCCCACCAACGAGCGTCAGGAGGTCCTCAACTTCACGGAGCCGTACGCGTACGTGCCCGCGGTCATCGTGGTCCACGAGGACTCGGCCGCCTCGGACGTCGCGACCGACTTCGACGGCGCGGAGATCGGGTTCTGCGCGTCCTGCACCTACGAGTTCTTCGTCGACAAGAGCCTCAACATCTCCGGGTTCGAGTTCGACTTCGTGATCGACGACGCGAAGGGCACCGGGTACGACACCGACACGACCGCGCTTCAGGACCTGGCTCTCGGGGACGGGACGCGACTCGACGCCGTCATGACCTCCGAGCCGACCGCCCAGGCATTCATCGACGCCGGGAACCCAGTGAGGATCGTGGGGGACCCTGTGTTCGGCGAGCCGCTGGCGGTCGCCTTCGACAAGTCATCCGAGCTGGACGGGACAAGCCTCCAGGACGCGGTCGACCAGATCGTGGCCGACATGCACGACGACGGGACGCTGACCGAGCTCTCCGAGAAATGGTACGGCGGGATCGACGTCACGAAGGTGTAGCGACGTCTCACGAGACGTCCCTCAAGGAGAGCTAATGACGGAGCGGGCGGGGACCGCAGAGTCGCGGCCCCCTCTCATCCCCGGATCGGGCGATCACGACACCACCCGGATGGACCGGTGGGCGCTCCGGAGCGCGGGGGTGCCGTTCCGAGCCAAGGTTGCCGTCGTCTGGGTGGCGATCTTCGCGGTGCTCGGCTTCCTCTTCTGGGGGGCCTCCTTCGACAACCAATGGATCCAGGAGCACATCGGCTTCATCGCTCGCGGCCTGGTCTTCACCCTGGCGATGGCCGCGGGAGGGATCATCCTCGCGATCTTGCTCGCGCTCCTCGGTGCGCTCGGCCGTCTGTCCCGGAACCCGATCGCCTTCGGGCTGAGCGGCTTCTACACCTCGTTCTTCCGCGGTACCCCACTGATCGTGCAACTCTTCCTCTTCTACCTGGCGATGCCCAGGACGGCGCAGAACCTCGTCGACAAGTTCCAGAACTTCCTCCCCATGAGCTTCAACGACTTCTTCACCTGGACCGCGTTCCAAGTAGGCATCGTGGTGCTCGGCCTGAACTACGGCGCCTACATGACGGAGATCTTCCGCGCGGGCATCCAGTCCGTCAGCCACGGCCAGGCCGAGGCAGCCGATGCCCTGGGCATGACGTACCGCCAGAAGATGCGCCGGGTGGTCCTTCCCCAAGCCTTCCGCGTGATCATCCCGCCGACCGGGAACGAGTTCATCGCGATGATGAAGGACACCGCCCTCGTCTCGGTCCTCGGCCAGTCGATCGAATCGATGGAGCTCTTCCGCCGGGCGCAGCTGCTCGGGAGCAGAGACGTGAGACCGCTGGAGGCTCTCGTCACAGCCGCTGCCCTGTACTGGGCACTGACCGCGGTCTTCACGTACTTCCAAGCGCGGCTGGAGCGGCGGGTCGGCAAGGGATACGTCCGGGCGCCGGCGCGGACCCGAGGAGCCCGGCCCGGGCGCAAGGTGATCGTCACGAGCTCCGCGGGCGGGGAGGGACGCGGCGCCGCGCCGGCCGGTTACGTCATGGACGCCCCGGGAGACAAGCTCGACACCGTCGGCCATGGGCACGGGGCGGCGCTCCCGGCCGCGACGGAGCCGCCAGCGGAGGAGCCGCCGTGAGTGTCGTCGACGGGCACGCGGTGGTGCGAGTGGAGAACCTCCACAAGTCCTTCGGACATCTGGAGGTTCTGAAGGGCATCGACATGGAGGTCCACCGGGGCGAGGTGATCGTGATCTTGGGTCGCTCCGGCTCCGGGAAATCCACCCTGCTCCGATGCATCAACTTCCTCGAGGAGCCCAGCGAAGGCACGATCGAGGTTTCGGGTTTTCGCATCGAAGGCGGGCACCGGATCCACACGAAGCG
>JALZDC010000041.1 GCA_030862755.1 Actinomycetota bacterium | reverse complement strand
CTCCCGATGATCGGAGGCCGCGACCGCGTGGAGACGCCGGTGGATCTCGTCCGCGACCCTCGGACCGACGCCGGGTGTTGCGGCGAGCTCGGCCGGTTCGGCCTGGCGGATCTTGGTCAGGGAACCGAAGCGTTTCATCAGTGCTCGCTTCCGCGAAGGTCCGACGCCGGGGATCTCGTCGAGCGGAGAGGAGAGCGCCCGCCGATCGCGCCGCTGTCGGTGGTAGGTGATCGCGAACCGATGCGCCTCGTCACGGATGTGCTGGAGCACGAAGAGCGCCTCCGACCCGCGCGCGATCGACAGAGGATCCGGCCGGTCGGGGAAATAGACCTCTTCGAGCCGCTTGGCCAGACCCACGTGCGGGATGTGCAGGCCGAGGTCCTCGAGGACCTTCGTCGCGACGCTCAGCTGGCCGCGCCCTCCGTCGACGACGACGAGCGCGGGCGGGTAGGAGAACCGCCTGCGGCCGCCCGGAAGTTCGGCCTTCTCCTTGAGGAGTCGTGAGAACCGTCTCGTCAGCATCTCCTCCATGCTCGCGAGATCGTCCTGCCCCGCGACGCCCTTGATCTCGAACCGTCGGTAGTCCGAACGCTTCGGGAGTCCGTCCTCGAAGACCACCATCGACCCGACCGTGTCGGTCGGTCCCAGGTTCGAGATGTCGTAGCACTCGATCCGGAGCGGAGCCTGCTCCAGCCCGAGCTGGTCGGCGAGCTCGGACAGCGCACGGGAACGCGCTCCGAAGTCCGAGGCCCGACGGAGCTTGTGGCGATGGAACGCGTCAGCTGCGTTGCTGCCGACGACCTCCATCAGCTTGCGCTTGGGGCCCCGGGCAGGGACGGCGATCGTGACGTGGGAGCCTCGGCGACCCGACAACCATGCCTCGAGGACCGCCCGGTCGGCCGGCTCGCTCGGGACGAGGATGCGCGGCGGCACCTCCTCACGCTCCATGTAGAGCTGCCGGAGGAAGGACCCGAGGAGCTCCGGACGGTCGAGGTCCTCGACGCGATCGACCACCCAGCCCTTTCGCCCGAGAACCCTTCCCCCCCGAACCGTGAACACCTGGAAAGCCGCCTCGAGGTCGTCCTCGGCGAGGCCCACCACGTCCAGGTCCTCGGGGCGGACCAGGACCATCTCCTGGCTCTCCAGCGCCCGGCGCGCCGCCTGCAGCTGGTCGCGGAATCGCGCCGCCTGCTCGTACTCCTCGCGGTCGGAGGCCTCCTCCATCTGGCGATCGAGCCTTTTCAGCACGGGCTTCGAGTTCCCGGCGAGGAAGTCCCCCAGCGCATCCACGTCTCGTCGGTACGCCTCCTCGGTGATGCCCGTCTGCGTGGGCACGCAGGGCCCCGAGCACCGGCCGATGTCGTGATAGAGGCACGGTCGACCGGCGCGGGCGCGCTGGTCGAAGAAGTGGTTGGTGCAGGTTCGGATGGGGAAGACCCGCGTCAGGGCATCGAGCGTGTCCCGGATCGCCCATGCGTGCCCGTAGGGCCCGAAGTACCGGACCTTCTTCCGCTTCGTACCTCGAAGGACCTGCGCGCGCGGCCACTTCTCTCCCACCGTCACGGCCAGGTAAGGGTAGGACTTGTCGTCCCGGTACCGGATGTTGAACCGCGGCCGGTACTGCTGGATGAGGTTGAACTCGAGCATCAGGGCGTCGACCTCGCCGGACGCGACGATCCACTCGACGCTGTCGGCCGCCTCGACCATCGCCTGGGTCCGCGGATGGAGGGGGCGCGACCAATAGCTGGCCAGCCGCTTCCGCAGCGAGCTGGCTTTACCGACGTACACGACCCGCCCGTCCTCGTCCCGGAAGAGGTAGGCGCCGGGAGCGTCCGGGATGCTGGACGACACCGGCTTCGTGAAGCTCACAGACCTATCGTAACGCCGGGTTGGGACCCGGCCGGGAACGGAGTGTGGCTAGCCGCCGCCTCCGCCGGAGGACTCATCTGCCCCACCGCCGTCACCGGCCCCCCCGCCACCACCTTGTTGAGCGACCACGAAGCTTCCCGTCATCTGCTC
>JALZDC010000028.1 GCA_030862755.1 Actinomycetota bacterium | reverse complement strand
TGTCCATCGTGCTCCTGATGGTCATCGGAACCTTCGTGATCCTCGTCGCCCTGCAGCTGCGAAGCGAGAAGCCTCCTCGCTTCGACGTGGGAGCCCCGGAAGGGGTTGAGTGCCCGGTCGGCGAGGGAACACCCGCGTGCTTCAGCTTCAGCATCACGAACCTCGGCAGCCAACCGTCCCTCGTGGAGTGCAACGTGACGGCGAACGTCGGTCGCGCGACCTTCCTCAACGACACGTCGGTGTACTCGAGCACAGCTCCGTTCGAGCCGGGGATCAGCAATCAACTGACCGTGAAGGTGGACGTGGGCGATGACGACACGGTGACCGAGCCGATCCTGATCTGCGTGGCGGTCTAGTCGGGGAGGCGGAACACGCCCTCGCCCACGATCCGCACGCCACCGCCGACCCGCACGTTCCACGAGTCGCCGTCCGGGCGGATGTCGAGGTGCAGGAAGCTCGGCCGGCCCACCATCTCTCCCTGGGCGATGACCGCGTCGCCCGGCATGCCGGCGAGGCCACGCGACGCGAGGTACACGCCGAGAGGGCCGGCGGCCGAACCTGTTGCGGGATCCTCGCCGACGCCGAGGGTGGCATCGAACATCCTCGCGATCACGTCCCCCTCGCCGCGGACGGCGAAGAGGTAGAGGCATTCGCCCCCGGACGCGATCGTCGCACGCCGGCAAGAGGGTTCGTGACGCTCGGCGCGACGGAGCGTCCTCTCGTCACGGATCGGCACGATCAACGGCCCGAGGCCGGTCGAGATCACCTGCATGGGCAGATCCGGATGGAGGTCATCAGGTTCGAGCTGGGCCGCTTCCGCCACGACCGAGCGGTCGTGGAACTCGGGGCCGAACATCGGTCGCCGCTGCGTCATCCAGACGAAGTCGCCTCCCAGGTCGACCTCGACCGGGATGTCGCCGAGCGCCGTCGTCTGCACCGTCTCTGGCGATGTCCTGCCTTCGACCGCGAGGGTGTACGCGGTTCCGATCGTCGGATGGCCGGCGAAGGGGAGCTCCGCGTCCGGCGTGAAGATCCGCATGCGGTAGCCATCCGGCCGCGACTCGATCACGAAGGTCGTCTCGGAGAAGTTCGTCTCGAGAGCGAGCATCTTCATCTGCTCGGTCGAGAATCCATCGGGCGTCTCGGGCACGACACAGAGCCGGTTCCCCTGGAACGGGGTCTCCGTGAACGCGTCGACCAACCGGAACCCGACCTCCATCGGCGAAGTATCGCAGCCCCGACCGATGGCCTCGTGGGTGGCGGATCGGTTCTCGCCTCGAGGGTGTACGGTCACGGATCGAACCGAGGGCACCCGCGGTGGGGGAAGGAGTGTCGTCGTGAACGATCCGGTCTTCAGGCGCGGCACTTGGTGGCAACAGCGGGACGACGGGACGTGGCTTCGCTGGGAGGACGGCTCCCAAACATGGGAGCGATCGGAGAGCCCGCCCCCTCCACCCGAGGGATCTGACCTACTCCCTCCCCCTCCGACTCCCGGCCAGGTGGCCGCTCCGTACCTGAGAACGCCAGCGACGGATGTGACTGTCCCGAACTACCTGGTGTGGGCGATCCTCGTGACTCTGTTCTGTTTCCTTCCGACGGGGATCGCCGCCATCGTCTACGCCTCCCAGGTCAACACGAAGCTCTCGGCGGGAGACGTCGCCGGCGCGAGAGAAGCCTCCAATAAGGCGAAGATGTGGGCCATCATCAGCGCGGTGATCGGCGTGCTCCTCGCTATGATCGTGATCGCAGGAACCGCCGGGAGCCGCGATCCCATGTTCACCCCATAGGTCGCCCATGCACTCCGGACCGGTTGCCCGACTGGACCGCTCCCGTGTCCGAGACTTAGCGCTCTTCTGGGGAGGTCTGGTGTTCGCGGTCCTGCTCCACGTCGCCGATCCCAGCGAGGTGAGCTTCCCCGTCTGTCCGTTCTACGCGATCACCGGTCTCTACTGCCCCGGCTGCGGGACGCTGCGCTGTCTGCACGATCTGCTGCATATGGATCCTGGATCCGCCATCGATCACAACGCACTGACCGTCCTCGTCGCACCGATCCTCGTGGTCGCTTGGCTCTCGGTAGGACTCGCGGGGATCGAACGACGGCAGCCACCGCGCGGATGGGCCGCCTCGCGATGGACCGGCTTGCCCGTCGGAATCGCGTTGGGACTCTTCTGGATAGTCCGGAACCTTCCCTCTGCCCCTTTCGACTGGCTGGCCCCGTAGTCGCCCAGCGATCGGTTCCGCGACATGCTCTGGGATTAGCATCGAGGAGGGGCTTGCTAGTCTGGCGATACGCGGGTGTAGCTCAATGGTAGAGCCCCAGCCTTCCAAGCTGGTGGTGCGGGTTCGATTCCCGTCACCCGCTCTGCCCCCGCGGGCGTCGTGTGACTTGAACGCGGCCTCGCCGAGGCTCGACGTCTGAACGACCGATCGATCTCTAGAGGGACCGGTTTCTGTCAGCCGGGGCCCTCGCCCACCGGCTCTCCATCCTGCGGGAGCATCCTCGATCGCCACGTCATGAGGGGCTTTGTTGCCATATCCAGGTCGCCGCTCAGGAAGAAGCGGGTGAACTGCGTGCGGTGATCGCGAAGTCGGCCAAGGCCCTTCTCGAACAGGTGGGCGGCCAGTCAGGCGTGCGCCGACAGTCCAGGCGACCGGTAGTCGTGCACGGCCGGCTTGCAGCCTCACCTCGGATCGTCCCGCGCAGGCCCGATGACCTAGCCGCGCTGGCATCCGCCAGCACGAAGGTGGACGAAGGCCCGATGCGCTCGCCTTTGCGGCTGCCTATGGTTGGGTCATGGCGGACCGATCCGAAAGAACGCTGGGCAGATACGCGTCGGTGACGGTCGAGGCAGCGGCTCGATCCGTGGATGTGGATGTCGAGAGGATCAGACACTGGTCGGATGTCGGCGCTCTCGAGGTCCAGCGGCGGGGTCACATGGATGTTGTCCGCCTCGACCAGGTGAGGGCGCTGGCCACCTCGGCGAGGATGGGAAACGACAGCGCGAGGACGGAGTCGCTGCGCGCACTCCTTCGAGACGCTGCGGAGGTCGAGTCCGTCAGCGTCTCCCGCCTACAGGAGCTCGCGCGGGAAAAGGCGGGGATCGGACCCTAGGTTCACCGAGTGACCTGCAGCTTCCTGTGGCATCTCGCACACGTCATCTGACCCGCGAACGGTCGCTCCGGCTACGCTTGCCCTCGGCGCCGGTAGCTCAGGGGATAGAGCAGGGGACTTCTAATCCTCAGGTCGCAGGTTCGAATCCTGCCCGGCGCGCTGGTCAGAGGCCCGACACGCCGATGGCATGGTCGAAACGGGGCAAGACGAGGGCAGATCGAGGACGTGGATGTCGGGACGCAGTCGCCGTTTCCGGATCGATTACGCTGCCGCCTATCTCCGCGTCACCCGCCAACGTGCCTCGCAGATGTACGCCGAAGGCAAGCTACCCGAGCCGGAAACATGTCGATGGCATCGGAC
>JALZDC010000276.1 GCA_030862755.1 Actinomycetota bacterium | reverse complement strand
GCGTCCCCGCGGCCAGCTCGTTCGCGCGCTCGACGAGTGCCTGCGCCTGCTCCAGCTCCGATTGGTAGGTCGCGAGATCGCCGTTGCGCAAGGCCTCCTGCGCCGCCGCGAAGTGAGTCACGGCCTCGGACAGGAGCTGCTCGATCTGTTGCTCGACGGTACCTCCGCCGTCCGGCGGCGGTTCGGGCTGTTCGCCGGCGGCGGCGCCGGTGGAAGCTTCGATCGCTTCCGGCAGTGAGCCGGCCAACGTCACGGTGGAGCCGTTGACGACCAACACGAGCTCGAGCTCCGGAACCGCGGACGCCCCGGCCGCGCGGACGTACACGGGAAGCACGTACAGGATCGAATCCTCGATGGGGATCGTGAGGAGGTCCCCGAACAGCACCGAGGACCCGCCGGTCCCCAGGAGGGTTCGAGCCTCGGAGAACTCCTCGTCGGAGTTCACGCGTGAGAACACGAGCCCCGGACCGTCCACGTCGCGGCCCGATGGGAGCGTGAAAGCCACCAGCTCCCCGTATCCCTCGGGATCGGAGTTCGCCGCCATCCACCCGACCATGTTGAGCCGGTTCTCGGGTTGGAACGGGATGATCAGGTGGAAGCGCTCCTCGGTGTCGCCTGGCAGCTTCATCAGCTGGTAACTCGGGAGGAGGCTTGTGGCGGTCGACTGCGGGATCGGCGACGAGCCGCCGGGGCCGATCACCAGCTCTTGGGTCGGGTCGCTCGGGACCTGCCAGAAGTCCTGCTTGCGGTAGAAGGCGTCCGGCTGCTCGACGTGGTAGTTGGCGAAATGGAAGGCCTGCGCCTGGAAGAGGTTCTCCGGGTAGCGGAAGTGCGCCCTGAGCTCCTCCGGAGCCTCCTGGATCGGCGTGAAGACGCCCGGGAAGACCCGGCTCCACACCTGCATGATCGGCTCGTTCAGGTTCGCGTAGTAGGTCACGGTACCGTCGTAGGCGTCCACCACGGCCTTGACCGAGTTCCGGAGGTAGTTGACCTCCTGCGAGGGCAGCAGCGAGGCGGTGGCCTCGGCGAGATCCAGGGACTGCGAGTACGGGTACGCGTCCGTCGCGGTGTACGCGTCCCAGATCCAGAAGTACCTTTCGGCCGTCATCGCCAGGTACGGATCGGCGTCGAACGTAAGGAACGGTATCGGCTCGGCCGCGCGCTGCTCGATGCTGCGGTTGATCAGGATCCGGCTGTCCCCCTGGATCTGGCCGGAGATCAGCAGGTTCGCGTCCTGGAAACGCCAGGCGAACAGGGCGCGGCGGAAGAGGCCACCGAGCTCGATCCCGCCCTGCCCATCGTAGGCGAACGGCGTCTGGCCGGCGGCGCCCTCGTAGTCCAGCTCGTCGGTCAGGGAGTTCACCACCACGAAATCGACCTCGTCGATCTCGCCGTAGTAGATCCGCGGTTGACCGGTGGCCGGCTCGCCGTCGGGGGGGATGTCCTCGAGGGTGAGGAGCGGGGCCCCGTCCGACGAGATCGAGTTCACCTGCGCGGCGACCGCACCGAAGCCGTGCGTGTACACGAGGTGACGGTTCTGCCAGGTCTGCGCCCCGCCGCTGATCCCGGTCTGGGAGACCTCGCGCGCGGACACCATCAGCACGCGCCGCTCCTCGTCGATCACGTAGCGGTCGACGTCCACGTCGTCGAACTCGTAGTACTGACGGATCCGCTGGACCGACTGGAAGTTCTCCTTCAGGATCGACGGACGCCACAGCCGGATGTTGCTGACGGTCGCCTCGTTGGCCTCGACGTCCTCCGCCGTGACCCGCGACTCGAACGACGACTGCGACTCGAGCGCGACCTGGTCCAGCCCGAACGCCCGCTGTGTCCCTTCGATGTTCCGCTCGATGTAGGGTCGCTCGCGCTGCTGCTCGTTCGGCGCCACGCGGAACTGCTGGATGAACGCGGGGTACGCCGTCCCGAGCATGATCGAGACGATCAGGAGCAGCCCGACGGCGATGATCGGGAGGCTCCAGACACGGTACCGTGCGTTCACGAAGAACAGCAGGGCGCAGATCACCGCGACGATGGTCAGGAACGTGAGCGCCGGCAACTGCGCGTTGACGTCGGTGTACGAGGCGCCGTGGACCACGCCACGCTCGGAGGTGAGCAGATCGAAGCGGCCCAGGTAATAGCCCCCCGCTTTCGCCAGCAGTATCAGCCCGAGGAGCACCGAGAGGTGGGCCCGCACCTGGGGATCGACCTTGTCGGCCAAGCCCACCGCTTGCGGCCGGATCCCTCCCTGGAGGAAGTGGCCGATCCCGACGATCACCGTGATTCCGACCAGGGACCCGAAGAGCCAACTCTGGAGGTACTTCAGCCACGGGAGCGTGAACACGTAGAAGGCCGGATCGCGGCCGAACAACTCCTCCGGGCTCCCGAACACCGTGTCGCCCGCAGATCGCCAGAGCAGGAACTCCTGCCAATGACCGGATGCGGCGAGTCCGACGAATATGGACAAGACCGCGGCACCGAGCGGGATGGCCCATCGGAGATACGGCTCGACGTTCTCCCGGAAGCGCTCGACGATCTCTTGCTCGGGCGTGAGGGCAACCACCTTCGGGGCCAGGCGCCGTGTCACGTACAGGTTGACCAGGAGCATCGCGAAGAACGTGATGAAGAAAGCCGAGGCGAGCCCGGCCTGCGCCCAGATCCTCGTCCAGAAGACCCGCGAGAGTCCGACCTCTCGGTACCAAAGGAGGTCCACGTAGAAGTTCGATAGGAACGTCAGCAGGACGAAGGCCGCCACGATGATGCCGATCGCGACCATCGGCCAGCGTCGGCGTGGATACGGGATCCGGACGGTCGTCGTGGCCATCTCGTGCAGACTAGCTCAGGTCGGCGCTTGCGATGACGTGAGCGCCTCGACGGCCTCGTCGAACGTCGACACGGGGATCAGCCTGAGTTCGCCCGTGTCGACGTCGCGGAGCTCACGGAGGTTTTCTCGGGGGACCAACATGATGTCCGCGCTCGCGTCGCGCGCCGCCACGACCTTGTCGAGGATCCCCCCTATCGGCCCGACGGTGCCCTTCAGGTCGATCGACCCCGTGCCCGCTATCGTCCTGCCCGCCGTGAGGTCCCTCCGGGTGAGGAGGTCGTAGAGGCCGACGGCCCACATCAGCCCCGCGGAGGGTCCGCCCACCTCCCCGCTCTCGATCGTGATCTCGAACGGGAAGGACTCGACCAGCACGATGCCGATCAGCGGCTCGTCGCTGCCCGGACAGCTGCCGCGGGTCACCAGGACGTCGTGCTCCTCACCGTCGGCCTCGACGCGGAACTCGACCGGCTCGTCGGTGGGGACGGCGTCGATCAGCCGGGACGCTTCGCGCTTCGAATCCACGCGCCGACCGTCGATCCGTACGATCAGGTCCCCCGGGAAGAGGCGACCGTCGGCGGGGCAGCCGGTACCCACGAACTCCACCAGGGCACCGGCCCTGTGTTCCCGGGGATAGTCGGTCACGTCGGCGAGAACGACGGCGGCAGCGTCGATCTTGCTCTGGTCCATCTCCGAGGTCGCCCGACGCAGTTCCTCCGGAGGCGACAGACCCGGCGGGTACACGGCCTCCTCGTCGACGACCGCTTCTTCGGGATCGATCCACGCAACCAGGGCCCCCAGCGCAGTCACCTGGGTGAATCGGATCGTCGTCATCACGAGACGCCCGGATGAGCCGTAGGTCGGTGGCCCCTTCACGTGGATCAGGGGCACGATCTCGCGCGCCGGTCCTGCGCCGAACGAGAAGAAGGGGAGCGGAACCCAGCCAGCAGCGAACGCGGCGGCGATGAGGAAAACGTAACCACCGTTGCGCAGGGCTCGTCGCATCGGTCGATGGTAGCCGCGGGCCGCCGCTAGGTCCGATCGTCGCTATGACGGAAACGCGGCGGTACGCTCGATCCGGACCTAGATGGGATACGTGCTCATCATCGCCATCTCCGTCGCGGTCGGCTTGGGCGTCTACCGCTGGACGGCCAACCTGCCCG
>JALZDC010000015.1 GCA_030862755.1 Actinomycetota bacterium | reverse complement strand
CCCCGGAACAGGCCGAGGTACTGACCGATCGCCATGTCCTCGCGCATCGGGTGGTACACGGCTAGCGCCCTCGCAAGCCTCTCCGGCGGGAACCCCGACTCAAGGAGCATGCGATCGGCGAACACCGCGGCGAGATCCCCGACCAGGAGCGACATCGTCTGGCCGAACCCCTCGCGTTCGCCGCGCGCCCCGAGCTCATCCGCTCGCTCCGAGAACCAGACCGCGGTCGTGGGGACTCCTCGCCGCTCCTTCGCCCCGTCGATCAGGTCGTCGTGGACGAGGGCCATCGTGTGCAAGAGCTCGAGCGCCGCGGCCGCACCGACTATCGCCTGACCGGCGTCTCCCTCGTCGACGCCCCCCGCCGCGCGGAACCCCCAGTAGCAGAACGAGGGGCGGATCCGCTTCCCTCCGGCCTGCACGAGACGCCGCACCTCACCGACCATCGGCGAAGCGGCCGGGTCCCGTCGCTCCACATGATGGCGACGCGCCTCGAGGAACGCCGCCAGGGCGCCATCGATGCGCGCGCGGAGATCCCCCGTCACGGGCGGCAGTATCGCAAGGCCCGGCGCCGTCCGGAGTGGGTCTATCATCCCTGGGTCGCGATGCTGATCACCCGTTCCCGCTTCCGTTCGCTCGCGCTCGCCACCGCCGTCGCGACGGTCATGTTGTTCGCGATCGGGGGACTCGTGCGAGGGACGGGCTCCGGTCTCGGATGCTCCACATGGCCCGCCTGCGAGCCCGGCCGCCTGTTCCCGTCGGGGACCGTCCATTCGCTGATCGAGTTCTCCCATCGAGCGATGGCATTCCTCGTGATCGTGCTCACGGCGCTCACCGGCATCGCCGCGAGGAGCGAGGCCCGTCGAGAACCGTCCGTGTTCCGGCCCGCGATCCTCGCGTTCCCGCTGGTGCTGGCACAAGCCGGGCTCGGCGCAGTGGTCGTGGCGACCGAACTCGACGCATGGTGGGTCACCGCCCACTTCGTGGTCGCCCTTCTGCTCATCGCCGATGTGACCTACGTCGCAGCGTCGGCGTTGACAGCCGCCGCCCCGGAGGCCGACGACATGGGGTCAGGAGCCAGGGACGGAGCCCCGACGAACCGAGGCGACCGATCGTTCTCGCGTCTCGCCGTGATGACCGCGACGGTCGTCGGCCTCCTCCTCCTCGTGGGCACGTACGTGAGGGCGAGCGACGCGCAGCTCGTGTTCACGGACTGGCCGCTTATGGATGGGAGGCTCGTCCCCACGCTCGGCGGAGCCGCCACGGCGATGTTCCTTCACCGTGCGCTCGCCGCGGTCGCGCTGCTCCTCGTGCTCTGGACCGCGATCAGAGCGAGGAACGACGACGGCCGCCAGGCCACGTTGGTCCGCCTCTCGACGGCGGCCCTCATGCTGTTCGTCGTCCAGATCCTTGTCGGCGCGGCCAACGTGTGGACACGGCTCCGGCCGTGGGCGGTCGTGGCCCATGTCGCACTGTCGGTCCTGATCTGGGCCACGGTCGTCGCGCTCGCCACCGTGGCGGCGAGGCTCGGGGCCAGGCGCACGCAAGCCGAGCCGCATGCGAGCGAGCGGCCGGGAGACGAACGACCCTCGCTCCGCGACACGGTCACCGCGTACTACCGCCTGACGAAACCCCGCATCGTGCTGTTGCTCCTGATCACGACGGTCCCGGCGATGCTCCTCGCGGCGGAGGGGCTCCCCTCGCCATGGCTGATCCTCGCGACCCTGTCGGGCGGTGCGCTCGCGGCGGGCTCCGCGAACTCGATCAACATGTACCTGGATCGGGACATCGACGCGATCATGCGACGAACCCGGCAGCGGCCGCTCCCCGCGCACGCGATCGCGCCCGAGCGAGCGCTCAGGTTCGGATTCGTCCTCGGCGCGATCGCCTTCTACCTCCTCGCCGTCACGGTCAACGTGCTGGCGGCCCTGCTGGCCCTCTCGGCGATCGCCTTCTACGTCTTCGTCTACACGATGTGGTTGAAGCGGACGACCGCGCAGAACATCGTGATCGGGGGCGCAGCGGGAGCCGTGCCCGCGCTCGTCGGGTGGGCCGCCGTGACGGGAACGCTCAGCTGGCCGGCCGTCGTCATGTTCACGATCGTGTTCGTGTGGACGCCTCCGCACTTCTGGGCCCTCGCGATGCGCTTCTCGGGCGATTACGCCGCGGCCGGTGTCCCGATGCTCCCGGTCGTGCGCGGTGAGTCGGAAACCCGACGTCGGATCCTGCTGTACTCCTTGGTGCTGTTCGCGACGACCCTGCTGTTGGTCCCGGTGGGGCACATGGGACCGGCGTATACCGCCGCCGCGGTCGTGCTGGGTGGCTCGTTCGTCTACCGAGCGCTGCGGGTGTGGCGAAGCGCCGACGACGCGCGGACCCGGCGTTTGTTCACCTTCTCGATCCTCTACCTGGCCGGGCTGTTCGGAGCGGTCGGCGTCGACGCGCTCGTCCGTTCCTGAGCAGCATCAGGCGAGGGTCAGCACTTCTTCGATCAGGCCTCTGAGCTCGCGCTCGTCGGTCTCGCCGTACACCACCCAACGGATCGTGCCGCCGGGATCCACGACGTAGGTGTCCGGCAGCGCCGGATAGCCGAGAGTCGCCGCCGTCTTCCCCGAGCGATCGTACAGACTCGGGTAGGGAACCGCGTACTCCTTCACCCATCCGCGGGCCGCATCCAGATCGTTCTGGTAGTTGATGCCGAGGAAACGCACGCCCTCTCCCGCGTAGCGCTCCGCCAAGTCGACGAGGAGTGGCTGCTCCTTCCGGCAAGGACCGCAGTTCACCGACCAGACGTTGATCACCAACACGTCCCCGGCCGCGTACGCAGCGGCATCCAGATGGTCGCCGCTCAAGGTGGGGCCGGCCAACGTCGGCAGCGGTTCGTCCGCCCGAGTGACGCCGAAGATCGAGGTGGCCCCACCGACACCACAAGCGGCCAGGAGGATGAGACTGAAGGCCAGCAGCCAGGACCTGATGGGCACGCCGACCACGCTACCAGCGGGGTCACCCGCCCCCCGCCGGGGTCTCACTCGGGCTGCCCCCTCCGCCACCTCCGCCAGTCGGCGACGGTTCCGGAGGACCTCGGACCACGACCGTCCCCTCCATCGTCGGATGGACGTCGCAGCGGAAATAGTATTCGCCGGTCGCGATCGGCGGCACGTCGAAGGTCTCCGTCGCAGGGCCGGTGAATTCCTCGAACGTGAAGAGCGGGTCGCCCGAAGCGCCTTCGTCCTGGTATATGGAAAGGTTGTGCGCGGCCGTGTCTCGATTATCCAACGTGAGGGTCATGGGCGTGTCGGCCGGAAGTCGGATCTGCTCGGTGTCGAACGCGGTGTTCTCGGCAACGACCTCGACCCCACCTGCTCCCGGCGAGGAGGCGATCGTGCCGGTCATCGTGGTCGGATGGATCCGACAGTTGAAGAAGTACTCACCCTCGGCGAGCGTATCGACCGGATAGGTGGTCGTTTCCGGGCCGGTGATGACCTCCCCGTCGAACAGGACGGGCGCCGCGTCATCCGGACCGTCGAAGATCTGCACGTTGTGTCCGACCCCTGGGTCCTGATTGTCGAACTCGAGGTCGATCGGCACCTCCGCCTTGACGGCGAGCGCACTGGTCGCGAAACCGGCCGTGACTGCTCCCTCCGGAGC
>JALZDC010000432.1 GCA_030862755.1 Actinomycetota bacterium | reverse complement strand
GCATCAGCTGGCCACCGGCCTCGACGCCTTCGATCATCAAAGGATGCAGGTCAGCACGGGCCGCGTACACCGCCGCGGTGAGACCGGCCGGACCGGACCCGATGATGACGACGTCTCGCTCGCTCTTCGTCATCGCGTTCACACCATAGTGGAACGCTCGTTCGTACGTAGCGATTCCGGGCACGCGGCCGGTCCGCTGTCTGCGTCCCGGCGCTCAATCGCAACAGGGCCCCTAAGAGCCCTGTTACGGCAGGACACCCGTGACGTAGATCGGTGTAGGCCGCGAGCAGTCACCGAGGTGCCATCCCCAGAACGCGTAGCGCTGCTCGGTTCCCGCCTGGAACACGAACCCCATGACGAGCAGCCGATCCGCCGGGTACACCGACGCGAACGACGGAACCAGCACAGATTGGTACGCGTCCTGAACGATGTTCGTGCACTCGCTTAGCTGTGGTCCTGCGTCGGGAGCGTTGCGTCGAAACTCGCGAAGAGCTGCGGGCAAGGACCGGTCGGCATCGTCAAATGCAACCGAACCGTCGTAAGCCAGCAAGTGCGGGCCGAGGTCTGCGGCCGAGAAGGTCGTCACCACCCCGAGGGTCTCGACCGAGAACGCCTCAGACGTGCCCGTCTGACCCGCGACCGCGCCGGCGCCGGTGTCTTCGGTCCCACCCGGCCGCGCCGCGGCTTTTTCCGCACCTCGATCGCGTTCGAGGCGGGTAGTCGCTTCGCCGGTGTCCTGCGAGATCTCGGCCTCGTCGCCTCCGCCCTGTGCGTCCTGGATCGCTGGCGGTTGCCGGTCCTCGATCGGCAGGAAGGACACCGCTCCGAGCGCGACCACCAATATCAATCCGACCGCTCCGAACGCGGGCGCGAGCCGGGCCCACCTGCGCGGCGGTGGCGCCAGGACGGCTCGATGCAGAGCGCGCCGCTCGTCGCCGGTGAGGTGAACCTCCGGGAGGGTCATGAGAGCGCGCACGGCTACCAGCTCGCGCGTGCAGTCGGCGCACTCGGCGAGATGAGCCTCCAGGGCGCTCCGGTCAGGCGCGCTCAGTTCGCCGCGCGCGAAGAGCGGCAATCGGCTCGAGCAGGTCTCGTGATCCATCGTCATGTCTTTGCCTTTGACGGCCGGGGGACGGCGGGTTGTTCCAGGAGTTCCGCCAGTCGCCGTCGCCCCCGGCTGATACGGGATTTCACCGTTCCGATCTGCGTGGCGGTGATACGGGCGATCTCCTCATAAGGGACCCCACCGATGTCGTGGAGTACGACCGCCTCTCGGTACTCCGGTTGGAGCGCAGCGAGCGCGCGCTGGAGGTCCACGCGGCGGACCGCCTCGTCGTCGGGCTGCGACCCCGTGCTTTCCGCGGGCTCGGGATCATCGGTCAGCACCCATCGCCTCTTCTTCCGGAGCAGATCGTTGCAGGCGTTGACCCCGATGCGGTAGAGCCACGTCGAGAATGCCGACTCGCCGCGAAACTTCGCCGCTTGCTTCAGGGCAGACAGGAACGCGTCCTGGGTCGCATCGAGAGCATCCTGCCGGTTCCCGAGCACGCGGTAGGCAACCGAGAACATCTTGTCCTCGTGACGTGTGACGAGTGCTCCGAATGCCTGGCGATCGCCCGCAACCACGCGCGCCATGAGATCGGTATCGCTCGGTTCATGAGCCAAAGAACGACACCTCTGCGATCTCCGCCTTTCCCGCGCCGCCGCCCGGCAGCGAGGTGATCCAGACGATCCAGTAACGCCCGACGGCGGGTTCGAAGCGGATCGTCGCAGCGTCACCGGCGTCGTCGAGCTCGCCGACGAGCTCGGTGTCGTCGATCGAGCTCGGGGCCGATTGCGCGCTGCGTATCTCGACGTCGTAGCCACCCAGCGGGCTGGAGATCTCGACGCGCGCCACGCTCTGCTCGCTCCCGAGATCGAACAACAGGCCGACCCCGCTCTTGCCCAGCGTTTGCAGGGATGCGCTGTAGGTCTGGGTGATCCATGTCGTCGCGGCGTCTTGATCGTGGGCGAACCCCGCTCTCTCGGAGTGTTCGTCGTCGTCGTCTCCCTCCGGGTCGAACGACGTCGAGTCCTCTATCCGCAGTCGCCCGCTCTCCGGCCCCCAGCCCCCGGTGATGTTTCCGATCGGGTTCTCGGTGAAGATCGCGGCCAGGATCGCGGCGATCGCGACCACACCGACGATGAGCGCGACGACCGGTACGAGCCACCGGCTCTCCGCAAGCAACGAGGTGCCCGTTGGCAAGGGACTCGCCGCGACCGCAGGACGGGACGACGTCGGCGTCGCGCCATTGCTGCGCTCGAGGGCGGTACGCATCTCGGCGGCGCTCGTGAACCGATCGTCGGGGTCCTTGGCCAGCGCCGTCATAACGACCTCGTCGAGCGCGCGCGGTATGCCTGCCCGGACCGAGCGCGGCGGTCGCGGCTGCTGTTTGACGTGCATCAGAGCAGTGGCTACGTGGTTATCCCCGGAGAAGGGCGGTTTGCCCGTGACGAGTTCGTACAAGAGGACGCCGGTGGAATAGATGTCCGAACGCTCGTCCGGCTCCAGCCCGTTCGCCTGTTCCGGAGAGATATAGGCCACGGTCCCGAGGAGCGTTCCGGTGGTGCTGATGTCGTCGACGCCCACGGCCGCCTTCGCGATTCCGAAGTCGGCGACCTTCACGTTTCCGCCGCTCCCCAACAAGACGTTGCCGGGTTTGACGTCTCGGTG
>JALZDC010000428.1 GCA_030862755.1 Actinomycetota bacterium | reverse complement strand
CCACAAGATCGCGCTGCCGAACTATGGCGTCTTCGACGAGAAGCGGTACTTCGTGCCCGGCGAACGGAGCGAGCAGATCTCGATAGGCGGCATCTCCGTGGGTCTGTCGGTGTGCGAGGACGCATGGCAGCCGGGACGGCCGTTCACCGACTACCGAGGTGTGCCGCTGGTGACCAACATCAACGGGTCGCCGTACCACCGGCGGAAGCTCCAGGAGCGACTCGATGTCCTCCGGGATCGGGCGCGCGAGTTCGGCGGCTGGATCGCGTACGTGAACGCCGTCGGCGGCCAGGACGAGATCGTCTTCGACGGGGGCTCGCTGGTGATGGGTCCCGATGGCGAGGTCGCGTGCCGGGCGGCGATGTTCGACGAGGATCTCCTGATCGTCGACGTCGACGACTGGTCGGCGCGTGCGGAGCACGACGCGATGTGGCCCGAACCGCCGGAGTCGATCTACCGGGCGCTCGTCCTCGGTCTGCGTGACTACGTCCGGAAGAACGGGTTCGACGACGTGGTCCTCGGACTCTCCGGCGGGATCGATTCGGCGTTCGTGGCGGTGCTCGCCGTGGACGCGCTCGGACCGGACGGCGTGCGCGCGCTCGCGATGCCGTCGCCGTACTCGAGCGCGGAGAGCGTGGAGGACGCCGTGGACGTCGCTTCGCGCCTCGGCATCAGGATCGACACGACGCCGATCGACACGATGTTCGACGCCTACCGGTCGACGCTCCGGCCGCTCTTCGAGGACCGGACCGAGGACGTTGCGGAGGAGAACCTGCAATCCCGGATCCGCGGGACCCTGCTGATGGCCATCTCGAACAAGTTCGGCTCGCTGGTGCTCGCGACCGGGAACAAGAGCGAGTACGCGGTCGGCTACGCGACCCTCTATGGCGACATGGCTGGCGGGTTCGCGCCGATCAAAGACGTGCCCAAGACGCTCGTCTACGACCTGTGCCACTGGCGGAACGCCCATGGGCCCGGCGAACCTGTCCCGGAGCGGGTCTTGACGAAGCCACCCTCCGCGGAGCTCCGGCCAGACCAGAAGGACACGGATTCACTGCCACCGTACGAGACGCTGGATCCCATCCTGGAGGCCTACGTCGAGGACGACCTCGGCGTGGACGAGATCGTGCAGCAGGGACACGATCGTGCCACCGTCGAACGGGTCGTCCGGATGGTCGACCGCACGGAGTACAAGCGGCGACAAGCGGCGCCGGGGATCAAGATCACGCCGAAGGCGTTCGGCCGCGACCGCCGGATGCCGATCACGAACCGCTACGTAGACTGATCGGGAACCGTCTAGGCGATCCATGCGGTGCCGGTGGTGCCGACGACCTCCCAGCCGTCGGCGGTCTGCTAGAGCAGGTACGTCGTCCCCCCGCCGCAGAGTCCGCCGCATCCGTAGCTGCCGCCCACCTGGACGCCGTCACCTCGCTCGGTGATCGTGCCCAGTCGCAGGACGAGGTTCTCGGGGGGACCCGTCATCCACGCGTCGTCGTAGAGCGGCGTGGGATCCTCGACGAAGGTGACCTTCGTGCCGAGATCTCCGAGACGGCGGGCGAGCTCGTCCTGCTCTGCGGAGCTGAGCGCGTTGGCGCATCCCTCGGGGCCCTCCGCCCCTCCGGCGTTCGCGCAGAGCTTCGAGACGATCACGATCTTCTTCCACTCGATCTTTTCGGTCCCGACCGATCCCCTGGCCAGGCCCTCGTAGATCCCCATACGGGTCTGGTTGAGATGGGGTTCGGCAGGGCCGCTGGCGGGACCGGGAGCCGGATCCTTCGCACAACCAGCCAGAACGAGCGCGAAGATCGTGAGGGCCGCGGAACGTCGCATCGACAGCTCCTCCGAGACGGTATCCCTCTGTGACGCTCCGGGGGAGGGCGCGGGTTCCTACAATCTCGGGAGGGGCGGTAGCTCAGTCCGGTCTAGAGCAGGGGGCTTTTAACCCTCGTGTCGCGGGTTCGAATCCTGCCCGCCCCACCGCAGAGAGACGTGGGGGCACGCTCGTTTGTGGACCGGACTGCCGATCGCAGGCCTCTGCACCCGATGGAACCCCCTCACCTTGCGGTGAGGTCAGGTGCTCAACGGCACGCTGACCTTCTCGAAGGGCTTGTTCGTCTCCTGCCCCAAGACCGTCACGGCCGCGACGATGACCAACGCGATGAGCGCGATCATCAAGGCGTATTCGACCGCGGTCGCGCCATATTGCTCGGCCAGCCGGTCGCGCAACTCCCCCAACCGGAGCTGAACGCGGACGATCACGTCCCCCATCCTCGCCATCTTTCCTCCGTTCCCGCCCGACCTTACAAGCGGATCCCGTCCTCCGTATGGAACATCGGTCGGACGGATAGCACAACTTGAGGACGGGTGAGCACGAACGGTACGTGAGATCAAGGGCAAAGGCGTGCCCATCTCAGGGCGTCGGCGCTTGGGCTTAGGGTCGGTCGGTGGACGTCGTGCAGATGGATGGGCCCGGCGGCGGGTGGCTCGTGTCGATCCCGGAGACCAGGAGGGAACGGATGCGCGGGCTGCGGGGCCACCCGCCGCCGGGCCCCGGCGAGGCGATGCTCTTCAGGCAGTGCAGGGGCGTGCAGACGTTCGGTATGAAGGAAGCGATCTCGGTGGTGTTCCTGGACGGAGGCTTGCGAGTGATCGAGGTACGGCGGTGTCGGCCCGGTCGGGTGGTCGTTGCTCGGCGCCACGCCCGTCACATCCTCGAGTGCGACATCCGGATGGCGGTCCGGATCGGAGATTGCTTCAGATTCCCAGCAGGGCGCTGACCGCGATGGCCCCGACGGCTGCAACGGCTACCAAGAACAGGGGCACCGCCCAGGGCGCCCAGCTCGGCAGCGCGATCGGTTCGCGCCGCGAACGATCGGGCTCGAGAAGGCCGAGCCACTCCAGCACCGCCCGGAGCTCACGATGGGGCATACGACGGTTTCGGACGGAGAACCGCCCCCCTTGAGCGGGTTGCCGTTCCCGGCGGTCGGCTGACACGCTGCGGCTCGTGAGGGTCCGTCGCGCGTTCGCCATCCTGCTCGTGGTCGCCGCAGGTTGCGGTGGGAACGCGGGCGCCGGCCCGGCTCCCGGCGACTACTTCGCCCAGCTCCAACGGGTGAGCGAGAACGCGCACATCCAGGAGCGTGGGCTCCGTCGGGACCTCCGCATCCGACTCGACGAGGTCCCACCGGGTGAGGATCGCATGACGGTCCTGACGGTGTACATCGATCAGAGCGCCGGTCTGTATCGGGACGTGGTGGACGCACTCGGACAGCTGGATCCCCCAGCGGAGCTGGCCACCGCGCAGCGGGCCTACCGCGAGGCATGGCGGAGCCAGCTCGAGCTCGTCATCGCCGTCCGTGATGCCGGATTCGCGGGTCCGATGCGGATCTTGACGGAGCTCCGGCGACCGGCCTTCCTCGATGCGGGGCACGAGACGATGGCCCGGTGCGAGGATCTGCAGGCCGCCGTGGAGGCGAGCGGCTCCGACGTCGATCTGGCCTGCGACGGCCGTCCGGCCTGACACGTGCACGCGGCCAGGCGGGCCGCGGGCCCTGGCTATACACTCTCTGGGCTGTCCCCGATGGGAAGATGGCGAGGGGCAGGCCCCCATCGTCTAGCGGCCTAGGACGCCGCCCTTTCAAGGCGGTAGCACGGGTTCGAATCCCGTTGGGGGCACGGCACCAAACGCATATCTGCGCCCGTAGAGGAGTCCGGTCGTCCTCACCTCCCTGTCAAGGAGGAGATCGCGGGATCGAAGCCCGTCGGGCGCGCGGGGCGAGCGAGTCGGAGACGGCTCGCTCGCCTGTCGGGGAGGTAGCTCAGTTGGTAGAGCACGCGGCTGAAAACCGCGGTGTCGGCGGTCCGATTCCGCCCCTCCCCACTCAGAGCCGCCCTTCGAACCGTGCTGTCAGTTGAGCAGTTCGTGCCCGCGGATCTCGGCCCAGTGGGACAGCACACCCTGGTAGATCTCTGCCGAGCGGGGGAACTCGTGTCGCTCCAGCGCCTCGAGCGCGAGGCCGAGCTCTCGGACGCTGCGATCGTCGTCGAGCTCGTCCCAAGTGAGGAAGTCGCACAGGCCGCCGTAGTCGAGCTCGACGAGCGATCTGGGATCGAACAACGCGATCCACTCGTGCAGGTCCATGAGCAGGTCGCTGATCGGACCGAGGTCGGATCGGCGAAGGACGGGAATCGCCTGGCCCGCTCGGCGGAGCGCACGCCGAGCCGTCGTGCGGTAACGGAGCCGGAGGCGTCCGTGCTCGTCCTCTCCGAGCCAGCGCTCTCCCTCCGCGAAGAGCACGAACCACCTTATGGGCACGTGCCAAGGGCTCTGGTGGCAAAAGGCCACGGCGAGCGGATCGCGCCGACGTAGACGGTTGAGCTCGCGGGCGACTCGCTTGCCGTCCTTCTTCGAGAGGAACCGGTCGGCGAGCTCGACCGGCCGGGCCTCACGGAACGCGAGGGCGGCGGCGAGCACCCGCATCCGCATCCGCCACGGGCTCAGGTAGGTCCGGCCGTCGACGACGCGAACCTCGGCGTGCTCGCCGTCGGCAGGCGCGATGATCCCCAGCCCGTCCTTCGAGCGCTCGTGGTACCGCGGCCGGCGGCTGGGCACCCACATGTTCGTCAGGAGATACCGCTCCCAGCGGAGCTGCTCCTCCCGCTCGAACGCGTCGAGCGGTTGGAACACCCTGAGGTAGGCGCTGGGAACCACGCCGCGAAGTCTAGCGCGAGGGTGCTTTCCCATCTGTTGGCTCCTATGCTCTCGGCGTTCCCGACCCAGGAGCTGGAGTGGACGCGCCCGCGCATTGGGCCGGCACCGAGCCGGTCCGCATCCTGGACGCCGACGGTACCGCCGTCGGCGACCCGGACGTGGGCCTTTCCCCGGACCGGCTGCGCGAGCTCCTGCGGCACATGATCCGTGCTCGGCGGCTCGACCGCGAGTGCATGGCCCTCCAGCGTCAGGGCGAGCTCACCGTCTACCCTCCCTTCGAAGGGCAGGAAGCTGCTCAGGTGGGGTCGGCGTTCGCCCTCGGCACCGAGGACTGGGCGTTCCCGACCTTCCGCGAGCTCGCCGCCGCACTGGTCCGCGGTGTCGACCCGGTGCGGTACCTCTGGTATCACCGCGGCACCTGGCACGGAGGTCCCTACGACCCGAGAGCGACCCGATTCGGGCCGATCTGCGTGCCGGTGGCGACCCAGATCTGCCACGCGGTGGGGGTGGCCGTGGGTCTCGAGAAGGACGGTATCGAGGCGTGCAGCCTCGCCTACTTCGGGGACGGCAGCGCCAGCGAAGGCGACTTCCACGAGGGCGCGAACATGGCGGCCGTGTTCGGCGCCCCGGCGATCCTGTTCTGTCAGAACAACGGCTGGGCGATCAGCGTCCCGACCGGGCTGCAGACGGCCGGGGAGATCTGGAAGCGAGCGGAGGGCCTGGGCTTCCCCGGCGTCCGGGTCGACGGCAACGACGTCTTGGCCGTGTACCGGGTCACGACCGAGGCCGTAACGCGAGCGCGATCCGGTGGCGGCCCGACGCTGATAGAGGCGCTCACTTACCGCATGGGTCCGCACACGACCGCGGACGACGCGTCCCGGTACCGTGACGAGGACGAGGTGGAGCGGTGGCGCGTCTTCGATCCGATCGACCGCTATCGCGCCTGGCTGCTCGCCGCCGGTCACGCGGACCAGGACTTCGCGCACCGCTGCGACGAGGAGGCCGCGGGTTGGGTGTCCGAGGTGCGGGCCGGCATCACGGCGACCGAAGCGCCGCCCGCCGAGTGGATGTTCGACTGGACGTTCGCGGAACCGCCCGTGGTCCTGGCGCGCCAGCGCGAAGAGGCACTCGGTGGGTGAGTGGACCCTGTCCGCGGCGCTCAACCGGGCGCTGATCGACGCGATGGAAGAGGACCCGCGGCTGCTGGTGTACGGCGAGGACGTGGGGAGGCTCGGCGGCGTCTTCCGCGTCACGGACGGGTTGCAGGCGAAGTTCGGCGAGGATCGAGTCTTCGACACGCCGATCTCGGAGGCGGGCATCGTGGGCGCCGCGATCGGTCTCGCGCTCACCGGGTGGAGGAGCGTCGTCGAGATGCAGTTCGACGGGTTCTCCTACCCTGCCTTCGAGCAGATCGTCTCGCACGTCGCGAAGTACCGGACGCGCACGCGTGGGCGAGTGGACCTTCCGATCGTGATCCGGATCCCGTCGTTCGGCGGGATCCGTGGCAAGGAGCATCACGGCGAGAGCCCCGAGACCTACTACGCACACACGGCGGGATTGAAGGTGGTGGCACCCTCCGGCGCGCTCGACGGATACCGGCTCCTCCGCCTCGCGATCGCGGATCCCGATCCGGTGGTGTTCCTCGAGCCGAAGGCAAGGTACTGGGCGAAGGAGGACGGAGAGCTCACCGCCGACGGGCCCGGGATCGGCGAGGGGCGGGTCGTACGGAACGGGGAAGGGTGCGCGGTGTTCGCCTACGGTGCGATGGTGACGCGATGCCTGGACGTGGCCGAGGCGCTCGAGGCCGAAGGGATCTCCGTGCGCGTGGTCGACCTTCGCTCGCTCGCTCCTCTGGACGTCGACCTGATCGGCCGCTGCGCTCGTGAGACGGGACGTGCCGTGGTGGTCCACGAGGCGCCGAAGACGCTCGGGATGGGCGGCGAGGTCGCGGCCAGGATCATGGAGGAGGCGTTCGACTTCCTCCAGGCGCCGGTCGCGCGCGTGACGGGCTGGGACGTCCCCTATCCCCCTGCGGCGCTGGAGCACGGCTACCTCCCGAGCGTGGAGCGGATCGCCGCCGCGATCCGACGGGTGGCCTCCTACTGATGGCGGCGCGGGTCTTCGCGATGCCCGACCTGGGCGAGGGTCTCGGGGAGGGCGAGATCGTCTCGTGGCTGGTCGCCGAGGGAGACGAGATCGAGCTGAACCAGCCGCTCGTGGAGGTCGAGACGGCGAAAGCGACCGTGGAGATCCCGTCGCCGTTCGCCGGCACGATCGAGAAGCTGCACGCGGGCGCCGGCGACGCCGTGGCGGTCGGGGCTCCCCTGGTGACGTTTCACGTCCTCGGCGGCGCCGCCGCCGAGAACCGGGGCGAGGAACGTCGTCCGG
>JALZDC010000360.1 GCA_030862755.1 Actinomycetota bacterium | reverse complement strand
GTTGCGGCCTCCGATCATCGGGAGAGCGCGTGATGGCCAGAACGGAACGCCGATCGCACACGGAGGCCGCGACCGCGCCCGGTTTCCTGTTGATCACGGGCCTGTCGGGCGCAGGGCGGTCCGAAGCCGCTCGCAGCCTCGAGGACCTCGGATACTTCGTCGTGGACAACCTGCCGCCGGCCCTGCTGCCGAAGATGGCGGAGCTTGCCGCAGGTCCGGGCGGGCCCGGCCGGGTCGCGATCGTGGTCGACGCTCGCGGCGGCGTGTTCTTCCGCGAGCTCTCCAGGGCTCTCGAGCAGCTCCGGGGGCAGCGCGTGGCCTCGCGGATCGTCTTCCTCGACGCGTCCGACGAAGACCTCGTCAACCGCTACGAGGCGACACGCCGCCGCCACCCCCTCGCCCCGGGGGATCGGGTCGCCGAGGGCATCCGCAAGGAGCGGCTCATGATGGAGGGGCTGCGGGAGGACGCTGACCTCGTTATCGACACGAGCGGGCTCACGCCTCACGACCTTCGCGACCGGATGCGCGAGATGTTCTCGGAGGCGCCCCCGGAGGCCGGCCTCCTCGTGACGGTGGTGTCATTCGGCTTCAAGTACGGTAGTCCGCGCGATGCCGATCTCGTGCTGGACGTGCGCTTCCTGCCCAACCCCCATTGGGTGGACGAGCTGCGCCCGCTGCCCGGCACCAACGCGAAGGTGCGCGGGTACGTGGAAGGACAGGCGCAGTACGGCCCCTTCATGAAGCGGCTGGAGTCGCTGCTGGATGTCGTCGTTCCCGGCTACGTGGAAGAGGGGAAGTCGTACCTCACCGTGGCGGTGGGCTGCACCGGCGGCCGGCACCGCTCGGTCGTGGTGGCGAGCGACCTGGCCGACTACTTCAGGGAGCGGGGACATCGGGTCTCGGTGGACTACCGCGACGTCGACCGCGACTGACCGGGGTGACCACAGGAGCCGCTCGATAGGATGGGGTTTCCGGGCGCCGAACGGCCCCGAGGAGGTTCCCCGCACATGACTGTCAAGGTCGGGATCAACGGATTCGGGCGGATCGGCCGCAACTTCCTCCGCGCGACGCGGCAGACCGGTGCGAACGTCGACTTCGTCGGCGTCAACGACATCACGGAGGCGACGACCCTTGCGCACCTCTTGAAGTACGACTCGATCCTCGGGCGCTTGGACGCGGACGTCACGGTCTCCGAGAACGGCATCTCAATCGACGGCGACGAGCTGCGCGTGTTCGCAGAGCGGGATCCGGCGCAGCTCCCGTGGAAGGAGCTGGGCGTCGAGATCGTGGTCGAGTCGACCGGTCTGTTCACGGACCGGGAGAAGGCGGCCGCCCACCTCGAGGCCGGCGCCCAGAAAGTCATCATCAGCGCGCCCGCGAAGGGCGAGGACATCACGATCGTCATGGGGGTCAACGACGACGCCTACGATCCGACCACCCATCACGTCATCTCGAACGCGTCGTGTACGACGAACTGCGTCGTGCCGCTCGCGAAGGTGCTGGAAGACGCCTTCGGGATCGACCGCGCGCTGATGACCACCGTCCACGCGTACACCAACGACCAGAACCTGCTCGACCTGCCGCACAAGGACCTGCGGCGGGCCCGCGCCGCCGCGATCAACATCGTGCCGGCGTCCACCGGGGCGGCGAAGGCGACATCGCTCGCGCTCCCGCAGCTCAAGGGCAAGATGGACGGCATCGCGATGCGCGTGCCCGTACCCGACGGGTCGATCACCGACCTCGTGGCGATCGTTAACCGCGACGTCACGGTCGAAGAGGTCAACGATGCCTATCGTGCTGCCGCCGAGACCGACCGGCTGAAGGACAAGCTCGTCTACACCGAGGACCCGATCGTCTCCAGCGACATCGTGGGGTCACCGGCCTCGTGCACGTTCGACTCCCTCTCGACGATGGCGATGGGGAACATGGTCAAGGTGATGGGCTGGTACGACAACGAGTGGGGGTACTCCAACCGCCTCGTCGACCTCGTGAACCTCGTCGCCTCGAAGCTCTAGTGGCGCTGCGGACCCTCGACGACCTCGGCGACGTCGCCGGCACGAGGGCCTTCGTCCGCGCAGACTTCAACGTCCCGATGGAGGGAGGCCGCGTCGCGAACGACATGCGGATACGCGCGACCGTTCCCACCCTCCGAGAGCTCATCGACCGGGGGGCCGCGCTCGTGGTGGCGTCGCACCTCGGAAGGCCGGACGGGGAGCCGCGGGACGACCTTCGCCTAGGGTCCGTCGCCGACCGCCTGGCCGAGCTGCTCGGCGTCGACGTGATGGCGCTCGACGAGGTCGTGGGCGACGGACCCGAGGCCGCCTGCGGCCACATCGAGCCGGGCGACATCGTCTTGCTCGAGAACCTCCGTTTCCATCCGGGAGAGGAGGCCAACGACGTCCGCTTCGCGGGGCAGCTGGCGGAGCTCGCCGACACGTACGTGAACGACGCCTTCGGGGCGGCGCACCGCGCCCACGCGAGCGTCGTGGCTCTGCCCGATCTCATGC
>JALZDC010000348.1 GCA_030862755.1 Actinomycetota bacterium | reverse complement strand
TGAGAATGGACGGAGATCTCACCGTCCGTGCGCACGAGAAGATGCTTGCCTCGCGACACGACCTCGCGGACGGTCTGGCCGGATAGGTCGGCGGTCGCGAAACGGGGGACGCGGAAGTCCGTCCGCGTGAGTACCCGTCCCGCCAGAGCATCGTGCATCCGGGCCGCGGTCGCGAACACGGTGTCGCCCTCTGCCACACCGACATCATCCGGAACCCGGTCGCGAACCGCGAGCGGCGCCGATCCGACCCTCGACGCGACCCGATGCCTCGCAGACCCTTCCTTTCCTCTTCACCTGACGTAAAGCGGACAGCCCTTCGTGCCGAGTAATCCTGTATGAGCGACTTCACGGAGAGGGAGTCCATGATCGAGGAGATCGCATACCCGGCCGACATGATGCCCACGAATGAGCAGGATCTCCTGGAGGATCCTTCGACATTCTTCCGCGGTGCCCTCGTCGCGATCGCCGTGAGCCTGCCGGTGTGGAGCGGCCTTATCTGGGGAGCGGCGAAGCTCGCCTAGTTCAGCCGTTCAGATCGAGGCCCTGCTGGCAGATGGGCTAGCGCAGCGTGAGGACGTGCACCGCGTACTTGAGCGGGTCGGCGTTCGAGCGCGCGTCGTCGCCGTCGCTGACGTAGTACCGTCCGGCGATCACCCCGACGCCCCGGCTGTCGTGGATCCCGAACCTCTCGAGGCCGACCGTCCATCCCGCAACGAGCCTCTTGGTGGCCCAGCGCACGCGGCGGAGCTGTTCATCGCCCGTCGTGACCAACAGGAAGCGGCCGTCTGGAGAGAAGCCCATGCCAGTGATGTCGGTGAGGTTGGGGACGCGGAAGGCACGTCCGAGATCGTTCCTGGCGTAGTCGTACCTTCGCAGGTCCCTGCCGAAGCCGACGAAGAGCTTGCCGCTGGCCGCGTTCCACGCGGCGGCCGTGATCTTCGTGGTCCTCGGAAGCGGTTGGTACGAGGCCACGCGGAAGACACCTCTGGCGTTCCGCTTCAGCCGGAACGCTGCCGGCAGCACGGACTGCCCACAGCACGTACTCGAGAAGACGTAGAGCGCATCGTGGGCCCGGTCGTAGGCGATGCTTTCGAAGTCACGTGTCCGATCGACTCCCGCCCTCGGACCCCCGCCCAGCCGCCTGGCCGATTCGAACTGCTTCCTGCCGATGGCCCGCTTCAAGCCTCCCGTCGCGGGGTTCACCTCGAACACGGCCCGCCCATTGTCGTCCGCCAGCCAGAGGGACTTGTTGCGCGGCACGTAGGCGCTGCCTTCGTTGTCCCTCATGGAGACGTTCTTGTTCACGAACGGGGTCGTCCGGATCACTCGTGTCCGCTGCAACCGGACCGCACCCAGAGCGAGATTCAGAGACGCCAGGCTCGTCAGCAGAACCAGCAGGACGAGGCCCAGGGGCCTCCTGCTCTTCTTAGGTTGACGGGGGGTCAAGAGCTTTGGCACCTACCCAAGCCGGACGAACGCACATCCTAGCTGTCGAGGGTTCGATTACCCGGGATCACGTTGGTGGAAACGTCACACGCCGGCCTCGCGCCGACCATCGGTGCTTCGGCCTACGTTGGTCATCAGGCCCCATTGACCTGGGGTGATGCTTGCTATGGTGCCGCGATGACCGCACCACCCGTCCTCGTCACCGGTGGAGCCGGATTCATCGGCTCCCACCTCTGCGACCGACTCCTGGCAGAAGGCCATCACGTCGTCGCCGTGGACGACCTGGCGACGGGACGGATCGAGAACCTGGCGGACGCGCTCGGCCACGGAGAGGCCCTCACCTTCGCGGAGATGGATATCCGCACGGAAGGAGTCCTCGAGGTGTTCAACCGTCACCGCCCCGAGGTCGTGATGCACCTGGCGGCGCAGGCCGGAGTGCGGCCGTCGCTCGAGGATCCCGACCACGATGCCAGCGTGAACATCATGGGCACCCTGAACGTGCTCAAGTGCGCGTCGGCGGTGGGGGCCCGCAAGCTCGTGTACGCCGCGTCGGGCGGGACGGTTTACGGGGAGCCGACGAGTCTGCCGGTGCGGGAATCATCGGCTGACGGTTCTCACCCGGAATCCCCGTACGGCATCAGCAAGAAGGTCGTGCTCGAGTACCTGGCCTTCTACGCCCGCCAGCGCGAGCTGGAGTTCACCGCCTTGGCGCTCGGCAACGTGTACGGGCCTCGGCAGGACCCGACAGGGGAGGCCGGAGTGATCGCGATCTTCGCGTCCTCGATGCTCGCCGGCGGCATCCCGACGATCTTCGGCGACGGGGAGCAGACGCGCGACTACGTGTACGTCGAGGATACGGTCGACGCATTCTTCGCCGCGATCGATCGTGCGGCGGGCACGATGGTCAACATCGGGACAGGCCTCGAGACCTCGGTCAACAGCCTCCACGCGATGCTGGCGGACATCATCGGGACGCGATCGGATCCAAGGCACGGACCGCAACCCGGGGGGGAACTTCGCAAGATCGCGCTCGACAACACGCTGGCCGCGTCGATCCTCGGATGGAGGCCTCAGACCGATCTTCGGTCGGGGCTCCTGCGAACGGTGGAGTATCTCGGCGGGCCTCAGCCGGCTTCGTCCGGCTGAGCGTCCGTAGCCGGTCCGGACCGAGCCGAGTTCACGAGGTCGATGAGCTCTTCCGGTTTGCGCCCGGCAGCCGATGCGAGCACCTCGAGATCTCCGGTTCGGAGGACGACGGTTTCGACCCCTCTCTCTCCTCGCTGCGAGAGCACCTGACGGATGAACCCCGCGATCAGTTCGCTCTCCGCCGTGGTGAGACCCTCGAGCTTCGTCAGGTCGATCTCGGGCTCCAAACGGCCATCGACGGCCCGGAGGATCTCGCCCAACACCCGTTCGGGAGGAACGGCCAGCAGCCGACAGAGCTCACAGAAGCGCATCAGCGAGATCTTCCGTTCACCGCGCTCGTAGCCTGCTACGGACGTCGGTCGGAACCTGTCGGCAGATGCATCCGCTAGGTCCTTGAGCGTCATCCTACGCGCGAGCCGAGCTCGGCGAAGCGCCCGCCCGATCTCCTGCGCCATAGATTCCATGTCTTGCCCAGTCCTCGACGTAGTCATCTCGGGGGGTGAGGAACACTGTAGACCTCAGTGTCTACAATGCGCTATCCGGTGCGCAGGCGCCCTGCAACGTAGGTTTCCTGCGGAAGCGGTGTGATTCGCAGAAGCGCACATCGTCCGAACGCGGTCCGTGGTCTCGGGTGTGAAAATCTCGTGAAAGAACCGTCGACGCGGAGCCCTATACCGAGGGATGGGACCTCGTGCGTGACCGGATCGCCCCTGGAGAAGTGACTCTGCGAACTTCGCGGAAGGTCTTTGCAGAACGCCTTCCGCGTTGTAGGGTTGCCCCTACGTTGTTGTGGCTAGTCTGAATGGCGGAGATTTCCTAGGGCGCCGTGGGCCCATCCGGGGGACGAAACCCCCTGGATGACTACTCCCTCGGTCACTGGGAAAGATTATCGTCAGCTGTGCTCAGACGATCGACGGAAGGATGGGAAGCGGACGTGGCGACGAGCTCTGGTTGGCGCAGCCCTGACACCGCGTCGACGGAGGCCATCTCCAGCGTCGTTGAGAGCCTTTCCTACGCATTGGCTTCGGCCCGCCACCCCGACGAAGCCAGTGCCTGCGCGACCGGATGGATCCGAGAGGTCGTGGGTCCGGAGGCCGCCGTGCAGGTCTCCAGACCCGACGCAGCAGGTCGTCTCCGAGCCGTCTGGCGTGACGGAGAGGGGGTCCGTCAGGGCCGCACCCAGATGACGGCGCGACGGGTAGCCTTCCAAACCAGGGTCTACTCCCACCTCGATCTCCCGGCGGCGGACACGAGGGCAGCGTTCTTCCCCCTGGTCTGGCGGGAGATCTCGTTGGGGGTCCTCGAGATCCAAGCTGGTCGGGATGCCATCCGGGAACGATCCGGGATCCTGGCAGCGGTGGCGTGCCAGCTGGCGGGTGTGCTGGCCGGGCTCGCCGAGCGTGAGGGATTGGAACGGGAATTGGAGGATCTCGAGGGAGTGGCAGGCGTCGGTCGTGACCTCCTTCACGCGGACGGGCCGGACATGGCTCTCCGCATCGTCGCGACAGCCCTTTGGCGCGAGTTCCGTGCCCCCGTCGCCATCTGGTGGGGCGACGATCACGGTCCTCGGACGCTCTCGTCCGTCGCGGGCCTGAACCCTCGGGACAGCGAGCAACTTGTCCAGCGCATGGGCGCCGTCCTCCCCTGGGCGAGGACCACGCCGCGTCAGCGAGCCGACCTCGGTGCTCGTTTCGCGGATTCCGTGGGAGCCAGCCAGGTCACGGTTCGCGAAGCCGGCGATGCGCTCCTGTTCGTGGCGAACGATGGGCCGACCCTGCAACGGCGGGTCGAGACGATCGCCTCACTGCTCGATGACACGCTGCCCTTGCTGTCGGCATCGGCGCGAGAAGACAAGCGAGCGTCGGAACTGCATGTCGGATTGGCCTGGACAGCGCATGAGCTGCGCCAGCCCATCCTCGGCGTGAAGGCCGCGCTCGAGAGCGTCGTCGGGCGCAGCGCGTCGCGGGATGAGGCGTTGCTTCGGCTCTCGGTTCGCGAGCTCGAACAGCTCGCCACGGACACGGAAGGGATCCTCGGCTGGGCCGTGGGAGGGCGCGAGCTGAGCCCACGCTACGTCGATGTTGCGCAGCTGGTGGAGGATGCGGTCGCCACCTACCGACTCCTGCACGGGGCCGAAGGCACCGTCCTCGTCGATGCACCGCCGCCGATCATGGCCCAGGCGGATCCGACGCACCTGCGGGCGGCCGTCGTCAACCTGGTTCGGAACGCGGTGCTCTACTCGGATCCAGATGGAGTCGTGACCGTTCACGTCACGGACGAACATGGAGCGGTACGTGTGAGCGTCGGCGACCAGGGCCCAGGCATCCCCCTCGCGGAACGAGGGGTCATCTTCGACCCGTTCGTTCGTGGCGGGGCGGGATCGCGCGGGGCGAACGGAAGCGGTCTCGGGCTCTTCATCACGCGCCGGGTCGTTGAGGCACACGGAGGCCGCATCTGGGTGGACTCCGATGAGGGGGGCGCAACGTTCCACATGTTGCTGCCCGTGGATGGGAGGGAACTCCAACGGTCCGCATCCTGATCGTCGATGATCACATCCTGTTCGCGGAAGCGATCAGGTCGGCACTGGAAGACGCCGGGATGGAAGCCGCCGGGGTAGTCACCAGCGGCCGGAGCGCGCTTGCTTACCTCGAGGATGACCGACCCGACCTGGTCCTGCTCGATGTCGGGCTGCCCGACCGCAGTGGGCTCGCGGTGGGTCGGGAGATCCTCGAATGGTGGCCCGACGCGAAACTGGTCGTGGTGACCGCTCTGGACGATCCCAAAGCGGTCGAAGAGGCGTCGCGCGCCGGTTTCCGCGGCTACCTGACGAAGGACACGCCCGTCAGCAGGTTCGTCAGCTCGATCGAGTCGATCCTGGCCGGACAAGCGGTATTCCCTCATCGCGTGGCCAATGCGAGCAGGCGCAACGGTGCCGGTGACAGCGTGTGGTTGCTCATCTCACAGCTGACCCCGCGTGAGCGAGAGGTGCTCGGGCTCCTGGTGGAGGGCGCCGACGGCAGGACGATCGCGGACCGCCTCGCGATCAGCCGAAACACGGTCCGCACACACGTCCAGAGCATCCTGACCAAACTCCAGGTGCATTCCCGGCTCGAGGCTGCGACGCTCGCGGTGCGCCATCGCGTGGTCCCGGTCCCCACCACCGTAGCCCCGGACTTCGTCGTCGAACGCGCTGTCCCTCGAGCGAGCTCGGCCGACCCGTCGAGTATCACGCGAACGACGTAGCCTCACTACGCCGTCCGGTGCGTGTTGCGTGCCGACGGTGTAGGTACGTTTCTCACACCCCACCACAGACGTGAAGAAGGGAGGGTGGCTTTGAACGATACGCCGGACCCGATCCGGGTGCTGCTGGCGGATCGGCATGCCCTCTTCCGGCAAGCGCTGCGGACGGTGCTCGAGGACGAAGCCGAGATCCAGGTCGTCGCCGAGGCCCGCAGTGGGCAGGAGGCCATCTCCGAAGCGGAGCGCACGCTTCCCCACGTCGCGATACTCGACGCCGATCTTCCGATGTCGGACGGCTCCCAGACGACGGCCGCGATCAAGGCGAACGTGCCAAGGTGTCAGGTGCTCGTCCTCAGCGCCCGTGAGGATTACCGGAGCCTCGTGGAGGTGCTGGACGCCGGGGCGAGCGGGTACATCACGAGGGAGTCGCCGCTCGCGGACCTGATCCACGCGACGCGTGCGGTCCATCGTGGGGACACGCTCGTGCCGCCGACGATGCTTGGGCCGCTCCTCACAGGCTTACTCCGTCGCAAGCGGGATCAGGACAGGGCGTTCGAACGCATCGCCCGCCTGACCGTGCGAGAGCGAGAGGTCCTGTCGCTGCTCGCCCAGGGCTCGGACAACGAGTCCATCGCTCGCGCGCTCGTGATCAGCCCACAGACGGCGCGGACGCACATCCAGAACATCCTGGGCAAGCTCGAGGTCCACTCGCGGCTCGAGGCCGCGGCGTTCGTCACGCACAGCGGGATGCTGGCGAACCTGGTCAGGTCGGACGGCGTCCGAGCCGGCGTGGCCGGTGCGCCGGAAGAGGGTAAGGCGTAGCGGCCCAAGAGCTCACGTCGGGCGAGTGCAGGGTCAGGCCGAGCGGTGCGCCGGACCCGAGAGGTCTGCCTCGGACGGGCTCCGCATCCACTCCATGGTCTTGACGAGGCCTTCGCGGAGGCGAACCTGTGGCTCCCACCCCAGATCCCGCGCGAGTGACGCGTCGGGGAGCCGCATCTCGGGATCGTCGACGGGGCGTTCGGTAAATACCATCGGAGACTCGGTTCCCGCCAGCGAGCGGATCAGCTCAGCGAGCTGCGCCATAGAAACCTCCTCCGTGCTGCCGAGGTTGATCGGGCCCGTCACCCCGGCGTGGAGCACCTGCCAGATCCCTTCGATGAGATCGTCCACGTAGCAGAGGGAGCGTGTCTGGGAGCCGTCCCCGTGGACGGTGATCGGCTGGCCGCGGAGGGCCTGATCGATGAACGCGGGCACGGCACGGCCGTCCTGTCGCCGCATCCGCGGTCCGTACGTGTTGAAGATCCTGATGATCCGGACGGGCAGACCGTGCATCCGATGGTAGGCCATGGTCGCCGCCTCCGCGAATCGCTTGCCCTCGTCGTAGACGGACCGGGGACCGATCGGATTCACGTTCCCCCAGTAGGACTCGGGCTGCGGATGCACCTTCGGATCGCCGTACACCTCCGACGTGGATGCGAGGAATAGGCCCGCTCCCTTCCGATGGGCGAGGCGAAGGCACTCCAGGGACCCGAGGGCGCCCACCTCGAGGGTCTCGATCGGATGCTCCAGATAGTCGCGAGGCGACGCGGGAGACGCGAAGTGGAACACCCAGTCCACCGCGCCCTCGAGGTCCAGTCCTCGGGTGATGTCCGCTTCATGGAGCGAGAACCGATCATTGGACAGGGCGGACGAGAGGTTCTCCGTCCTGCCCGTGAGGAGGGAGTCGATGCAGACGACACTCCAGCCATCGTTCAGAAGCCGATCGCACAGATGGGACCCGACGAACCCCGCCCCTCCGGTCACGACGGCCCGCGAGGGGCTCACGGAGTGACGGGCCACTTTTCGAGCGAGGCGGCCTGCTCGATCGCATCGACCCCGGGTGGGCCGGAGTCGGTCGGCGCCGGCACGACCGGCGGGCGGCCCGTCGGGTAGTACCAGAACCCGGCGTCGGCCATCTCGGCGGAGTCCAGCAGATTCCTGCCGTCGACGATCAGCGGATAGGTCATGATCTCCCTTAGCTTGGCGAGATCCAGGGTACGGAACTCGTCCCAATCGGTGGCGATCACGATCGCGTGCGCACCGGCTGCCGCCTCGTAGGCGTCGCTGGCGAGCTCGAGCTCGGGGAGGTCGTCCTTCGCGTTGCCGGCCGCGTGCGGGTCGCACCCGACGACGTGCGCCCCCGACGCGAGCAACCGTCGTGCCAGCGTCAGAGCGGGGGAGAAGCGCACGTCGTCGGTGCTGGATTTGAACGCCAGACCGAGGAGCGCGATCCGCTTGCCTTCCAGGTTCCAC
>JALZDC010000345.1 GCA_030862755.1 Actinomycetota bacterium | reverse complement strand
ACTCGATCCTGACAGCCCAATCGGGCTGACCAAGGTGACCCTGGCACTCTGAGCTTGGTCAATACCAGTCACTTGGCGCGATTGGGAAAATCGGGCCTTGACAGTAACCGGCTCAGTGTGCGAGCCTCTGCTGATGGTCGAGTGGTACTTACCAATGTGGGACGCCGGCGGTGCCGCCGGCCGAAGGAGGCCCCAATGAGAGCACCACGTGTAGCAGTCGCGGCGGTCGCCGCATTGCTCACCCTCGTCGCGGCGGCCGGAAGCGGGACCGCCGCCCGTACCGCCTCGCCGACCAAGGCGACGGCGGCGACCACGATCACCGTCTGGCTGCAGGAAGACGCCCGGGACAACTGGGCCGAGGTCGTCGCGGCTGCGACCGCGAGCTTCAGGCAGCAGCATCCCGACGTCGAGGTCGACGTTCAGTACCAGAAGTGGAACGACCACCTGACGAAGCTCGACGCGGCCCTCGCCGGCGGCAACGCGCCGGACGTCGTCGAGATGGGGAACACCGAGACGACCAAGTACATGGCCGCGGGCGCCTTCGTCGACCTGACCGCGGCGAAGGGCAGCTTCCCGAACTCGCGCACGTGGCTGAAGGGCTTGGCCGACTCGTGCACCTTCCGCGGACGGCTCTTCTGCGTGCCGTACTACGCCGGCGCGCGGGCGGTCATCTACCGGAAGGACCTGTACCGGCGGGCCGGGATCAAGAGCGTGCCGAAGAGCCTCGCCGAGTTCGAGGCGGCCGGCCGCAAGCTGATGGCCACGTTCGGCAGGGACCGGCGCTTCTCCGCGCTGTACTTCCCTGGCCAGTACTGGCTCGCGTCGATGTCGTTCGTCTATGACCAGGGCGGGGCGATCGCGCGCTTCCGCAACGGCAGATGGGTCGGCACGCTCGACTCGCCGCAGGCGATCCGCGGGTTGACGACGCTGAAGCGGATCGTGGCCGCGCAGTCGCGGGCGAGCAAGACCGGCGACGAGGCGAACCCGTTCCAGGCCGTCGCCTTCTCGAAAGGCAAGGTCGGCTCGATCATCGCCAACGGCTGGGAGTGGGGCCTCGCGCTCGACTCGAAACTGGGTAACCCGAAGCTCGCACCGATGCTCGGCGCGTACCCGATGCCGAGCCGGATCAAGGGCAAGTACATGCCCACGTTCCTCGGCGGCTCCGACCTGGCTGTCCCGATTAGCAGCCGCAACCGCAGCCTTGCGATCGACTGGATCAAGGCCTTCACGAACTCCGGCGCTCAGCGTCGGCTCGCGACCGTCGGCAAGGTGATCCCGAACACGACGACTCTCGCGAGCATCAACGCGAGGAACCCCCAGCTCGCTCCGTTTGCCGAGGCGGCGAAGTCGAGCTGGTTCGTTCCGACGACGCCCAACTGGACGAACGTGGAGAACTCCCGAGTGATCCGCAACATGCTCGTCCAGATCTTCACCGGACGCGCGACCGTGCCGGCCGCGGCGAAGCGGGCGAGCGCGCAAATCACGAGCCTCCTCAACGCGGGCTAGTGCACGTCCCGCCGGGAAGCGCGATTCTCCCCCCGTGAGCGCGCCCCCGGTTCCTCCGGCGATCGCCGCCGGGTCGGCCCAAGTGCCGGCCCGGCGGCGCGGCCGTTCCGCAAGGGCACGCGTGGCGCACGGCTCGGTTCCGTACCTGCTGCTCGCCCCGGCCGCTGCGGTGATCGCGGCCGTGCTCGCGTATCCGCTGTACCTGCTGGTCGCGCTCTCGTTCCAGCGCTACAACCTGCCCGAGCTGATCGCTCACAAGGGCACCTGGATCGGCGTTGACAACTACACCTCGATCTTCGGCGACCGCCAGTTCTGGCGGGTGCTCCTGCGGACCGTCCTCTTCACGGCCGTCTGCGTCTCGCTGACGATGGTCGCCGGAACGCTGATCGCGCTGCTCCTCGCGCGGCTCGGCTCCTTCATGCGCCTGCTGCTCACGACCGGGCTCGTGCTCGTCTGGTCGATGCCCGTCGTCGTCGCGGTGAACATCTGGCTCTGGATGGTCGACTTCGAGTTCGGCGTCCTCAACTGGGCGCTGACCGAGCTGCGCATCGGGGACTACGTCCAGCACGACTGGTTCGAGAACCCGCTCAGCGGCTTCGCCGTGATCGTGGCGCTGGTCGTCTGGGGAGCGATCCCGTTCGTCGCGATCACCGTCTACGCCGGGCTGACGCAGGTGCCGCAGGAGCTCGTCGAGGCGGCGGCAATCGACGGGGCCGGCGGCGTGCGCACCTTCCGCGACATCGTCTTCCCGATCCTGAAGCCGATCTTCGTCATCCTCACGAGCCTCTCGGTGATCTGGGACTTCCAGGTCTTCAACCAGATCTGGATCATCCGCGGCGGTCAGGCCGAGCCGGACTACTTCCTCATGAGCATCTACGCCTTCTTCGAGGCGTTCCGTCTCAGCGAGTACGGACTCGGCTCCGCGATCGCCGTCGTGATGGTGCTGATCATGTTCGCGGCGACGTTCGTGTACATCCGGCAGATGATCCGGATCGGGGAGACCCGGTGAGCCGCCGCCGCGGGCGTCGCCTCCTGCTGAACGCCGTCGCGCTCGGCGTCTTCGCCGTGATGGTGTTCCCGGTCTACTGGATGGTCTCGACGGCGTTCAAGCCGGGGGCGGACATCCTCACCTTCACGCCGAAGCTGTTCCCGTCCCCGGCGACGCTCGACAACTTCCAGGACGCGATCACGCGGCCCTACTTCTGGCGTACCGTCGGGAACAGCCTGATCGTCGTCGGCGCTGTCACCGTGCTCTCGCTCCTGCTCGCGTTCCTCGCCGCGCTCGCGCTTGCGAAGTTCCGGTTCTACGGCCGCGGCGCCTTCATCGTCCTGATCATCGGCGTGCAGATGGTCCCGCTGAACGCGTTGATCATCCCGCTCTACATCCTGCTGAGCCGCGCGGGCCAGGTCGACAAGCTCGGCGGCCTGATCGCCACGTACCTGACGTTCGTGCTGCCCTTCTGCGTGTGGACGCTGCGCGGCTTCCTGCTCGGCGTTCCGAAGGAGCTCGAGGAGGCCTCGATGGTGGACGGCAGCACGCGCTTCGGCGCGTTCGTTCGGATTCTGCTGCCACTAGTCGCGCCGGGTCTGGTGGCGACGTCGATCTTCGCCTTCATCCAGGTCTGGAACGAGTACATCATCGCCTACGTGCTCCTGAGCAGCCCGCAAAACCAGACGCTGACGGTCTGGCTGGCGCAGTTCACGAGCCTGCGCGGCACCGACTGGGGCTCATTGATGGCGGGGGCGACGCTCACCGCGATCCCGGTCGTCGTCTTCTTCGTAGCGGTGCACCGGCGGATCGCATTCGGGCTGACGGCGGGCGCCGTGCGCGGATGAGCGGCGCCGTCGCGGCGTGCCTGTTCCCGGGCTTCGCGGGGACCGAGCCGCCCGAGTGGCTGCTCGATCGACTCGGCGACGGCCTCGGTGGCGTGTGCCTGTTTGCGCGTAACGTCGGTGATCCCGAGCAGCTTGCATCCCTGACGGCGGCGCTGCGGGATGTTCGGGCGGATGTCCTGATCGGGATCGACGAAGAGGGCGGCGACGT
>JALZDC010000340.1 GCA_030862755.1 Actinomycetota bacterium | reverse complement strand
ACCTGGTACGCGAGAAGTTGAGCAAGAGGTGTGCCCTCGAACTCCTCTTCCTCAATCATCACTGTAGGCGACCCTGCGGCTGCCAGCTGGTCGACCAGCATGCGAAGAGTAGGGATCAAACCGGCTGGTCCAAGGGGAGATCGGCGAAGACTTCCAAGAAGGTCCCGAATCGCTCGCTGCGCGGCCTCGGTTGCCAACAGAAGCTCGGGAAGGTCATCGTCCAGCTCGAGCAGCCTTCCTGCTGCGAGGTCTTGCTTGAGTACCTGACCCATAAGATGAACTTTGAAGAGAGATGGCAGAACCTCATCGTGCAGCTCTCCGGCTAAGGCAAGACGCTCATCCTTTCGCTCACGAGCCACCTCTCCTGCGGCGCTTTTCAGCGCCGCGTCTTTTTGGCGGATGCGCTCTGTCGCGTACAAGACCTGCTGAGTCTGACGAAACATTTCGCGCGCGAGTACAAGGGGAGCGAGGAACAGAAGCAAGGCCCAAACCCCACCTACAGCCACTGCCGCAGCAAGGGGAAGTGCAAGAAGGCCAAGAAGAAGATAGCCAGCAAGGTAGTGCCAAGGTGATGCACCGAACATCCTTACCAAGACTCCTCGCGGCGCCACTCGATCCTCGATCGCAACGGCGGATGCCACAAAGAGGAAATTGATTCCCGCATCCAGTAGAAGGGCAGCCGAAGCCGGAAGAAGGACTATAGGCCAATCGAGAATCGCGCCATCCAAGATGTGAAAAAGCGCAGACCCGGCCATCACGCTCGCCGCAACTTGGCTCCGATTGAACACCGACTTCGCCAAGGAGACGCCTCCCTTCAGTTCTCGTGGATCGAAGGAACCGATGAAGGCGATCAGTGCAGCTTCGGTGGGAAGGAAGATCATCCCAGCAGCCAGGGCCACGGGAAACGACATGCTGACGCTCACGGAACCCCACACTCGCACTGGAACAAGGTCTACGGCGGCGACTATGGCTGCCCACAAGCCCAGTTCGATGAGGTCGGCCTCAGTCCCAGCGAGTCGACCCACCCCCGGGGCGGCCGCGACAATCGTAAGAAGACTGACAGCCCACAGAAACAGCCTTGCGAGTGGTGGCTCGTGCGTCACAGCATCGAGGGTTCGATGCCTCCCCCGACCAACCGAGACCGACATCCCTTCTCCCTTCTCCCGAGGGGTGATGCGGTCTCCCCGGCCACCGCAGGATGCCCGAAGTTGTAGCCCATCCGCTACACGCCGAGCAAGGCTGTACCTCCACCAAGACCGACAAATCGCCAGGCGGGCCAGTCTTGACCACTCGTGCGAGACTCGAGGCGATATGACCGCTGAACCTGAGCAGGACCCCAAGAAGCGCCGATCCCCCTTCCGGGATGAGGCGTGGGGAGACGAGCCCCAAGAGGTCGACGCCTCCGAGTTCGTCGAAGAGCTGGAGACCTCGCGTCCTGCGCTCGCACGTCGGTGGCACGACCATCCGACCATCGTCCCGTTCAAGATCGTGGCCCGATTCATCGGCCGGAACGGTAAACGCGTCGCGGTCACGATCGCCGGCTTCCTCGTGCTCCTCGCGGGGGCGGCGATGCTGGTCCTCCCCGGTCCGGGGATCCTCGTGATCATCGCCGGCCTCGCGATCCTCGCCACCGAGTATGTGTGGGCGCAGCGCCTGCTGAAGGTCGCCAAGGAGAAGGCGAACCAGGCCAAGCACGCAATCCTGCGCAAGAAGGGAGAGGCCGAGGACGAGGGAACAGCGTCGTGACTCGTGGCTCCATCCTCATCGGCACGTCTTCATGGACTGACCCCACGCTGATCAGGGACGGGAACTTCTACCCGCCCGGCACCAAGACGGCGGAGGGGCGGCTGAAGTTCTACGCGTCGAAGTTCGCGCTGGTCGAGGTCGACTCGACCTACTACTTTCCGCCGTCGGAGCGGAACGCGGAGCTCTGGATAGAGCGCACGCCACTCGACTTCACCTTCAACATCAAGGCGTACTCGCTCCTCACGAACCACCCGACGAAGCCGGAGTCCCTGTACGGCGACATCAGGTCGGAGCTGCCCCAAGAGCTCCTGGACAAGCGCCGGCTCTATCGCGACAAACTTCCTGGCGCCGCGATGGAGGAAGTCTGGGAGCGGTTCCGTCTCGCCCTCTATCCGCTCCACTCCGCGGGCAAGCTGGGGGCCGTTCTGTTCCAGTTCCCGCAGTACTTCACGATCTCGCGGAAGAACAAGGCGTACATCGAGGAGGCCGTGACGCGATTGCCCGACTATCGGATCGCGGTGGAGTTCCGGCACAAGTCTTGGCTCGAGGACCGCAACGTGGAGGAGACACTGTCCTTCCTCGGGCAGAGGAACCTTCCTCTCGTGTGCGTGGACATGCCTCAGGGCTTCGATTCGTCGATGCCTCCGATCGCCGCGGCGACCGCCGACGATCTCGCGATGGTGCGCTTCCACGGACGGGATCCGAAGGCGTGGCAGACCAAGAGCGAGAGCGCGAGCGAGCGCTTCCGGTACGACTACGAGAAGAACGAGCTCCAGGAATGGGTCCCCAAGATCGAGAGCCTGGCGGCGGAGACCCGCGAGACACACGTCCTCATGAACAACTGCTACCGGGACTTCGCGGTGCGCAACGCGAGGGACTTGGGCGCGATGCTCGACCTCGATCTCCCTGAGTAGGTCGGTTCGAAGCGCCCTACGCGCGAAGCCTACAAACCCGGCCGGGTAGGCTGCGCTTCGTGGAGAAGCGCTGGAGAGTGGCATCGATCGGCGGGATCCCGATCTTCATCACCGTCCCTTGGCTCTTCTTCGCCGCTTTCGTCGTGTGGGCGACCTATCGGAGCCTGGTCGATACGCGCGTACTTACGGAGCAGCAGGCGCTGGGGTGGTCCGTGGCGAACGCAGCGCTGTTCTACGGGAGCATCGTCCTGCACGAGTTGGCGCACGCCGTGACCGCGCGTGCGTTCCGCCTGCCCGTGCACGGGATCACCCTCGTCTTCTGGGGCGGCTACACCGAGACGCACTCGAGCGAACGGGGTGCACTCGCGTCGTTCCTGATCGCGGCCGCCGGTCCAACCAGCACGTTGGCTCTCGCGGGTGCCTTCTGGCTGGCCGGCGAAGCCACGTCGGGTGTGCTCTCGGCGATCCTGGGCAACCTGGCGTTCCTCAGCCTGCTCTTCGCCGGGCTGAACGCGCTCCCTGGCTTCCCTGTCGACGGCGGGCGCATGCTGCTGGCGGTGGTCTGGGGGATCACGCGCGACCGATTCAATGCCCTCAAGGTCGCTGGGTGGGGAGGAGTCGTGGTCGGCGCCGCCCTGGGGCTCATCGGCTTGCAGCGGCTCCGGGCGGGAGACAGCGACTCGCTCTTCTTCGCCTTCATCGGATGGATGATGATCAGCCAGGGGCTGCAGGTGAGCAAGCAGGCTCCCATCCTCCGGGACCTGTCCACCGGACGGGCCTCGGAGGCGATGAGCCCGCCCCCGACGCCGATCCCGGTGGAGGTCACCCTGCTGCACGCCCTCGAGACACATCTCCGTCGGGATCGCTCGACGGAGTTCCCCGTGGTGGACGGATCAGGACGGGTGGTCGGCTCACTGTCCTTCTCGACGGCGGCCAAGATCGGGGGGAGCGATCCCACTCGAGAGGTCCGCGAGGCCATGACCCCGCGCGAGCGGCTGCGGTCGGTCCCGCCGGACCTCCCGCTGGATCGCGCCATCGAATGGATCGCCGGCAGCGGGCAGGCGCTCGTCCTCGACGGGGAGCGACTGCTCGGTCGGCTCACGACCGGGGACGTCGACCGATGGTATCGGCAGCGGGTCCTGGGGACAGGATCGCCGGACGAGGGCGGGACCGTCCCACCTCGACCCGACCTCGGGGGTGTCGGCGACTGGCGGTAGCATCCGCTCCGTGAACCCCCCCTTCTCCCCCGATGCCCTGCAAGAGGCCGTCCTCGCACGCCGAGACGGCGCGCTCCTTGTGACCGGTGCAGCCGGCACCGGGAAGTCCTCGGCGCTTCGCGAACGGTTCGCTCTGCTCGTCGAGGGCGGAGCGGATCCAGAACGGGTGGCGCTGGTCGTCGGGTCACGTCGCGCAAGGCAGACCGCGCGCGAAGCGCTGATCGCGCGATTGCCCTCGTCGCTGCCCAGCCTCAACGTCCTGACGTTCCACGGCCTCGGGCATCTGATCCTGCGCGAGCGGTACTCCGCTCTGGGCTATGCGGAGCCTCCCGACGTCTTGTCGGCGGCAGACCAGTTCGCGCTCGTGCAGGACCTGCTCCAAGGCCAGGACCCGGCGGATTGGCCCGCGTACGGCCACCTCCTCACCCTCCGTGGATTCGCCGACCAGATCCGCCAATTCCTGCTGCGCGCACAGGAGGCTCGCCTCACTCCCGAGGAGATCGAGTCGAGAGCCGATGCGCGCGGGCTCACCGGCTGGCGCGAGCTTGCGCGCTTCTATCGCGTGTATCTCGACGTGCTGGATGCCGATCGCGTGGTCGACTTCGCCGCGTTGATCGGCCGCGCGGAAGCGGCGATGTCCGACTCGGAGGCCCCGCTCCTCGATCACCTCCTCGTGGACGACTACCAAGATGCGACCTTCGCTCAGGAGGCGCTCGTGACGTCGCTCCGTGTGCACGATCTCGTGGTAGCCGCCGACCCGGAGGCACACGTCTTCTCGTTCCAGGGAACGACGGCGGTGCCCTCGCTCCGATTCACCGAGGTGTTCGAAGGCGCCGCCCACGTCGACCTGAACGTCCAACACCGCGCTCCGCAGCCGGTGCGCACCGACGCGTGGAGCGCCGCCCATACCTCCGAGGAGTACGCGGCCATCGCACGCGAGCTGCGGCGGCTCCACGTCGAGGAGGGCGTCGGTTGGGCGGAACTGGCCGTCGTCGTCCGGCGGCAGGGCGCCCACGTGGGGGGATTGCTCAGGGCGCTCGACGACGCTCGGGTCCCTCGGACGGCGCCGGAAAGCGGGGTGTCGCTCGCCCAGGAACCAGCCACGCGGCCGTTCGTGCTTGCGCTGCGGTGGCTCGTGGCATCCGAGGACGAACGGAACGGGCTGATCGAATCCGTGCTGACCTCGGACCTCGTGCGTCTGTCACCGGCCGCGGCTCGCGGCCTCCTGCGCGTCGCGCACACCAGGACCGGCTCCGTGGGGAGGGCCCTCGAGTTCACGGACGGGCTCACGGCGCTAGAGGCCGCGCAGGTGGAGGAGGTTCGAGGCGTCCTGGATCGGGCCGGGAAGGCCGTGGACAGGTCGGTCCTGGACACGTTCGCGACCCTCTGGCGCGAGCTGCCGTGCTCCCGCCGGCTGGTCGACGAAGGCGACGCTTCCGTCGAGTCTCGGCGCGAGCTCGACTCCGTCGTCGCCTTCTCCAGCGCGGTGGCGGAAGCGGGCTCGGCCGCCGACCCGTCGGTCGAAGCCTTCCTCGCCTCGGTGGACGCCGGCGAACGGGGGCCTGGCTTCTCGGCGTGGGAACGTCGCGACGCCGATGCCGTGCGG
>JALZDC010000326.1 GCA_030862755.1 Actinomycetota bacterium | reverse complement strand
CAGATGCCGGGAGGCGTCGCCCAGGTGCGGAATTGCACCGACGCCCTCGTCGGCATGGCCAAGAACGACGGCATCGCGGTGGTCATGACGGGGCACGTGACGAAGGACGGGGACCTCGCCGGTCCTCGCGCGCTCGAGCACGCCGTCGACGTGGTGCTCATGTTCGAAGGAGACCCTCGATCCGGCCTGAGGGTGCTCTCGGGTGGGAAGAATCGATTCGGGGCCGAAGGCGAGACAGCCTGGTTCGAGATGGGCGTCGACGGACTCCACGAGATAGATCCCGCGGGTGTGCTCCTCTCTGGGGACTGCGTGCCCGGAGCGGCCGTGGCTCTTCCCCTCGCAGGTCGGCGGGCACTCGCCGTCGAGGTGCAGGCCCTCGTCGGCTCCGTGGACGGCCCGGCCCGCCGGCAGACCACCGGGCTGGACGGGCGCCGGTTCCAGCTCATGGCAGCGGTGCTCGCCCGGGCCGCCGGCTATCGCCTCGGGCGGGCCGAGCTCTTCGGAGCCTCCTCAGGCGGGCTGCGCGTCGACGACCCCGCGGCTGACCTGGCGGTCGCGGCGGCCCTCGCGTCCGCCATCTCGGGTGAACCCACGCCGGAGCGAGCCGCGTTCGTCGGCGAGGTGTCCCTCACGGGACTCGTGCGCCCGGCGTCCGCCATGCCGCAACGCCTAGCAGCTGCCGAGGCCGCAGGCTGTGAGTTCGTATTCGCGGCCCCTGGTCAAGAGGTACGGCGGCATCCCCGCCTCGTGCCCGTTCGGGATGTGTCCGAGGCGCTCTCCTGGACGGAGAACCGGGAGACGCGAGCACGACGAAAGGCGTCGTGAGCGATCCAACCATGGTCCCATCGGGAGCGATGGACCACGCGAAAGTAGCCTCTGACCTGCAGTTTTGGGTTGCGAGAGAGAGCGTTCCGTGCTAATCTCCCATTCTCGCCGGCCACGCTTCGGCCGGTCACGCTCTCATGAAGGGGGAACCACTTGTCCGCGTTCCGTAAGGGAGACACCGTCGTCCATCCCGAGCACGGGGCGGCCGTCATCGAAGAACTGAAGGACAAGGATTTCCTCGGAGAGAAGCGCAAGTACCTCGTGCTTCGGGTCGTCTATGGGGACCTGACGCTCTCCGTCCCGGTGGACTCGGCCGAGCAGGTCGGGCTCCGGCCTGTCATCAGCAAGGCGCAGGTGAAGAAGATCCTGAAGGTCCTCACCGAAGCTGAGACCATCTCGGCGGCGAACTGGAGCCGCCGGTTCAAGAACAACCTCGAGAAGCTCCATTCGGGCGACCCGTTCGAGGTTGCCGAGGTGCTCCGGAACCTGTCGATCCGAGATCGCGAGAAGGGTCTGTCCGCGGGCGAGAAGCGCATGATCCACAAGGCGCGCCAGATCCTCATCTCGGAGCTCTCCCACGCGGCCGGCAAGTCCGAAGAGGACGCCGAGGTCATGATCGATGATGTCCTGGACGGCGCTCACGGCGTGAAGGTGGCCGCACAAGCCTGACGGTTCGTTCCACCCGTTCCAGGCAGGGGGCTCAGGAGCGGTCCCGCATTCGCCGATGACCCGTGAAGGGGTCAGCCTGGCCCTCTCGGTCGAGCTTTCCGAGGCGGTGTGAGCAACGTGACGGAGAACGAGCAAGGGCGTGGAGGCGCGGACGTTCGCGGGCGTGTCGCCGGCGGCGTCCGCCTCATCTTCGTCGCCCTGATCGCGACCGCCGGCGCCCGGGTCGGAGAGGCCTCCGGCACCGCCAGCACGAGCCGCGCCCTCCTGTTCGTCTTCGTCGGTGCCGGGATCGGCTACGTGGTGGGAGGGATCTTCGGGCGTCTCACGCTCCGGGCCGTGCACGGCCTCGAGACCGAGCTCGGCAGGAAGACACCGGCGGTCCTCGCGGGGGGCGTCGTGGGACTCGTGGTGGGGCTCCTCGTCGCCGCGCTGATGATGGTGCCCCTGTTGTTCCTGCCAGCATCGGCGTCATGGCCGGCGATCGTGTTCCTCTATCTCACCCTGGGGACGGTGGGGTACCGGCTGGGACAGGCGAAGTACGAGGACATCTTCGGCCTCGTCGGTATCAAGCCGCGGGCCGCGGGCGTGGCGCGCGGAGATCTGCACGTGCTCGACACCAGCGCATTGATCGACGGCCGCGTGGCTGATCTGGTCGCGACCGGTTTCGTCGGCGGCACGATCTTGCTGCACGAGGGCGTGCTCCGCGAGCTCCAGGCGATCTCTGATTCCTCCGATCCGAACCGCCGATCGCGCGGCAGGCGCGGCCTGGACATGCTCGTAGAGCTACAGAAGTCGCCCACGGTGCAGTTCCAGCTCGTCGAGGAAGCGGGCATCATGGATGTCGACGCTGCGCTCGTCCGCCTCGCGCGCGAGCGCGGCGCCCAGCTCATCACCGTGGATCACAACATGGCGAAGGTCGCGGAGGCCCTCCGAGTACCGGTCGCACAGATCAACGCCCTCGCTTCGCGCTTCCGCGTTCCCTACACCGCCGGGGACGAGCTCTCGGTCCGGGTGGTCAAGGAGGGCCGCGAGCATGGACAGGCGGTCGCCTACCTCGACGACGGCACGATGGTCGTCGTGGAGCAGGCGGCCGATCGCATCGGCTCGCAGGTCGAGGTCCGTGTCACGAACGTGATCCAGACGACGACGGGCCGCATGATCTTCGCCGCGCTGACGGGCGAGGCGGCCGCGACGGCCAGCGCCGGCGCCTGACCCTCGTCGGTCTGCGATGCTTCGAACGTGGAGCCCGACACCGCGATCGTGATCCTGTTGGGCGCCGGCGCCGGCCGTCGACTGGGCGCCGGGGAACCCAAGGGATTCCTCCCGATCGGCGATCGTCCGATCCTCGCGGTTGCCGCCGCGTCCGCCGCGGCGTCACCACTGGTTCGCGGGCTCGTGGTGACCTTCCCGCGGGGCGGGGAGGGGCGGGCCCGGGCCTGCATCGAGGCCCTCGGGACCGACGCCCGGTTCGTGGAGGGAGGGGAGTCGCGTCAAGCT
>JALZDC010000323.1 GCA_030862755.1 Actinomycetota bacterium | reverse complement strand
GGGCTCGCCCGCGGCCGGAGTTCCCCCGAAGACGTGTGGCCTGCCCTCTCGAAGGGCGACGACCAGCTCGGAGGCGTAGGCCCTCCGCACCCGCGACATCGAGTACACGGCCGCCGCCGCGGCCGCGAGCCCGATGCCGTACAGGACCCGGGGCGACAGGGCGCCCTCGCCGATCATCGCGACGACCCCGGCGAGCACGGTGCCCACCTGCGTAGGGCCTCCGTACAGGAACGCGCGCATCCGATCGCGACGGTCGCCGGGAACGGTGTTGATCACCGCCTCCCACGTGCTCGACGCACCCCCTTGGAGCCAGACCACCTGCGCGAATCGGAACGCCAGGAGGAGCGCGAACGTGGAGGCGACCGTGAGCACCCCGAAGGCCAAGAGGTAGAGCACGGGCAGGACCATCATCACGGTGGGGACGCCCACCCTCGAGAGCACACGGTTCATCACGAGGAGCGACAGGAGCAGGGTCACCGCGGTCGAGACCGCGAAGAACAGACCGAAGAACCCGGCTAGATCCTCGGTTCGCGGGTAGCGGTCGGCGGCCGCCCGCGAGAAGGGAAGGTAGAGGGAGAAGAACAGGAGCGAGAACAGGACCGATCCCACCGACATCCATCGGAGCAGCGGCGACCGAAGCGCGTAACGGAGTCCGTCCCGCATCTCTGCGATCGCCGGCGTCCGACGGCGCGGCGATCGGGGCAGGTCCGCACCCGCCCTCGCGACGAGCATTTGACCCAGCACGACCACCATCGCCAGGGTTCCCAGCCACACCACGATCAGGTTGCTCGTCCCGAGCCAGGGCGCGAGGGGCCGTGTCGCGAGACCACCCACGACCTGTCCCAGCACCGCGGCACCGCCGATGAGAGGGAAGAAGCGTTTGGCTTGGCGTGTGTCGGTGACGAGGCCGGCCAGCCCCCAGACCGCGAGGCCCAGGAGGAACTCCGCGGCGCCACGGAGCAGCCAGAGCGCCGGGTAGATCCAATCCGCATCGGCTGCCAACGCCAGTCGCGCCACGCCGGCGATGACCGCGATCGAGGAGGGGATCGAGAGGAATGCCCGCCCCCGTCCAAGGCGCCCGAGCAGGGCCGAGACCCCGAGCGTCGCGAGGAACATCGTGGCCCCGAGCAGGAGGTACAGCACCGGGAGGTCGTCGACGCCACCGCGGGCGAAGAGAAGCGCATCGATGCTGCTCGCGGCGAGCGTCAGTCCCGCCGCGGAGAGGAAGGCCGCGGCGGCGGCCGGCCCCACCGCCCGGCGCTCCCCGGGCAACAGTCGCAGCAGCCGGTCCATGGTCTGGATATCGTGTCAGGCCGAGGGAAGCGAGAAGCGCGATGCCGAAGGGCGATACGGTCCCAGAAGACGAATGGCGCGCCTGCCTGGTGGGCACGGCTAGACACATGGTCGTCGCTCGCAGGACGTTCGGGTTGGTGCCGTCCAACCCGAGGTGCAAGTTCTGCAGCATCCCGTTCCGTGGCCCGGGCGGATTCGTGTTCCGTCATCTCTCGGAGAAGTACCGGCCGTGGGACAAGAACCCGAACCTGTGCCGCCGATGCATCATCGGGCTGGGATCCGCCGATGTGATGGGCGCCGAGGTCGACGTCTCGTTCCTCTTCGCGGACATCCGTCGCTCGAGCGACCTCGCTCGACGGATGGGAACCCTCGAGTTCACGCACCTGATGCAGCGGTTCTACGCGGTCGCGAGCGAGGTGCTCTTCGACCACGAGGCTCTGCTCGACAAGTTCGTGGGGGACGAGGTGGTCGGGTTCTTCCTGCCATTCATGGCGGGGACGGAGCATCCGCGCGTGGCCGTGGACGCGGCGAGGGCGTTGTTCCGCGCGGCCGGCTACGGTTCCGACGAGGGGCCCTGGGTGCCATTGGGTGCCGGGGTCCACACCGGCATCGCATTCGTGGGGTACGTCTCCCGCGGTGAGGCGAGCGAATTCACGGCGCTCGGCGACACGATCAACGTCGCGTCGCATCTCGCCGCACAGGCCGGAGCGGGCGAGATCCTCGTCACCGAGGCGGTGGGGGCGTCGCTCGAG
>JALZDC010000301.1 GCA_030862755.1 Actinomycetota bacterium | reverse complement strand
GCCCTTGATCACCAGGTCGCCGCCCCGGATCGCGGCACCCGTCAGCGAGCCCGCGTTCCCCTCGACGACGACCACCCCGGACATCATGTTCTCGCAGGCCGACCAGCCGACCCGGCCGGTGACGTGCACCTCCGGGCCGTCGATGAGGCCGCAGCCGAAGCACCCGAGCGAGCCCTCGAAGGTGATGCGGCAGCGCGTCAGGATCCCGACGCCGAGCGAGTGCTTGGAGCCGGGGTTCTGCACAGTCACGTCCTTGACGCCCTGGTCGTAGAGGAGCCAACGGAGCTCGAGGTTGATCTGCCGCGTGGAGAGGTCCCTGGCGTCGAAGACGGCCTTCTCGCCGTCGACCTCGGAGACCCTGGGGATGTCCGCGAGCGGCTCGGCGAGCCCGCGGGCGTCGTAGGTCACCTTCACCGCTGCCATACGAGCACCTCCCGCTCGTACGGGTCGCACGTCTCGATCTCCTCCGGGCGGATCGCGCGGATGGCGATCTCCTCGGATGCGAGCGCGACGAGGTCGTCCCCCTCGTAGAGGACGAGCGGCTTCGCGGCCATCTCGTCCTTCGCCACGCCGAGGGCGTCGTCGGTGACGCAGATGTAGGTGAAGACGCCGTCGAGGTCGTCGAGGCTCTGGCGCATCGCCTCCTCGAGCGACGCGCCCGCGGCCAGCCGCTCGGCGATGTAGACGGCGATGATCTCGGAGTCGCACTCCGACTGAAAGCGGTGGCCGCTGCGCTCGAGGCGGCGCCGCCACTGGAAGTAGTTCGTCAGCTGGCCGTTGTGGACGACGGCCACGTCGGGGAACGGGTACGCCCAGTAGGGGTGCGCGCCCGAGATGTCGACGTCGGACTCGGTCGCCATGCGGACGTGGCCGATCCCGTGCGTGCCGCGGTGGCCGTCGAGCCCGTACTGGCGCGACACGGTCTCGGCGTCGCCGAGGTCCTTGACGATCTCGAGCGTGCGCCCGAGCGAGAGCACCTCGCAGCCGGGGATGTCCTCGACGTAGTCGGTCAGCTCCTTCAGGTCGCCGTCGTAGCGCACACGCGCCCGGCGAGCGTAGTCGGTGTCGGCGCCGAGCTCCTCGATCTCCGCCCCGGCGGCGCGCAGGCGGCGCTCGACCTCGCGCTGGTGGCGGGCGAGCCGCGCCTCGAACTCGGCGTCGCGCGCGTCGTTCGCGTCGGCGAGCTTGTAGCGCAGGATGACGTCGCCGTTCTGCGAGGGGTGGTAGAGGGCGTAGCCCGTGGAGTCCGGGCCCCGGTGCTTCATCGCCTGGAGCATCCGGGTGACGTCCCGGCCGACGTCGTGGTCGGCGCCGTCGCGGTAGATGATCCCGGCGATCCCGCACATCGGCGCTAGGGGAGGACGTCGAGGTAGCGCTCGCGCTCCCAGTCGGTCACCGCGGCGAGGAAGCGCTCCCACTCGTCCCGCTTGTAGTGCATGTAGACATCGTAGAGGCGGCCGGGCAGGGCGGAGCGCACGACCTCGTCCTCCTCGAGCGCGTCGAGCGCCTCGCCGAGATGCTCGGGCACGCGCGGGATGTCGACGCCCTCCGCGAGCACGTCGTAGACGTTCCGCTGCTGCGGCGGGCCCGGGTCGAGCTCGCGCTTGACCCCGTCGAGGCCGGCGAGCAGGAGCGCGGCCTGGGTCAGGTACGGGTTGCAGGCCGAGTCCACCGCCCGGAACTCGAAGCGCCCGCCGCTCGCCACGCGGACGAGGCAGGTGCGGTTCTGCCAGCCGTAGTCCTTGTAGATCGGGGCCCAGAACCCGAAGTCCCAGAACCGCTTGTACGAGTTGACGGTCGAGGCGCCGATCGCGCACAGGGCCCGGTAGTGGTCGAGGATCCCGCCCATGAACCGGAGCCCGATCTGCGACAGCTTCGCCGGCCCGTCCGGGTCGTAGAAGACGTTCGTGCCGTCCTCGTCGACGAGCGTGAAGTGGTGGTGGGCGCCGTTCGCCGAGACGCCGGTGAACGGCTTCGGCATGAAGCAGGCGAGCACATCGTGCTTGCGGGCGACGGCCGCGCAGATCTGCCGGTAGGTGGAGAGGTTGTCGGCCGTGCGGATCGCGCGGTCGAAGAGGAAGTTGAGCTCGAGCTGCCCCGGCGAGTCCTCGTGGTCGCCGTACGTCGGGTTGATCCCCAGCGCCTCGCCGTACTCGATCACGTCGAGGATGATCGGCCGCAGCTCCTCGAACTGGTTGATGTGGTAGCACCACGGCTTCGTCAGGCCCTCGACCTCGCCCGCGCCGTTGGCCTTCTTGAGCCACATCATCTCGGGCTCGATCCCGCACAGGAACGTGTAGCCGAGTTCGCGCTCGACGGCGTTCATGATCCGCTTGAGGTTCTGGCGCGGGTCGGCCTCGAGCAGCCCGCCCGTCTCGGTGTCGTAGCAGTCGCAGTAGACCCGGGCGACCCGGGGATCCCACGGGAGCTGGGCGAACGTGTCCACGTCGGCGATCGCCGCGAGCTCGGATTCCTCGGGGCCGAAGCCGATGTAGCGGTCGGACCGGTCGACGAAGAGGTCGGCCGTCGCGCCGTAGACGAGCTGGTAGCCCTCCTCGGCGACCTTCTCCCACTGCGTCGCCGAGACGCCCTTGCCGTTGACGTGCCCGGAGACCGAGACCTGCTGGAAGAAGACGTACTTGACCCCGCGCTGATCGATCAACTTGCGGACCTCCCGGATTTTCTTCGCGCGGGCGGTGTCGCTCCGAGCCTCGTCCAGGGTGGGAACCGGATCGGGCACGGCCCCCTTCGCGAGCACCTGCCGGACCTGGGTCGGGGCCGTCTCGACGGTCGCCATCGCCTCTTCTCCCTAGCGGCCGAACCGCGCGGCCTCGTCGGACCCTCCGGTCGCGTCACCCGCGCTGTACGAGTGGGCGCCGGCCCCGGCGAGCCGGCCCGCGTCCACGATCAGATACTCCTCCCGGATCGGCTTCCCCTCGAACCAGCACTCCAGGATCTCGCGCGTGCCCGCCGCGTAGCGCGCCTGGGCGGAGAGGCTCGAGCCGGAGATGTGGGGCGTCATGCCGTGGTTGGGCATTGTCCGCCAGGGGTGCTCCTTGGCCGCCGGCTGCGGGAACCAGACGTCGCCGGCGTAGCCCGCGAGCTGGCCGCTCTCGAGCGCGCGCACGACGGCGTCGCGGTCGCAGATCTTGCCCCGAGCGGTGTTCACGAGGTACGCGCCGCGCTTCATCTTGCCGATCAGCTCGTCGTCGAAGAGGTTCTCCGTCTCTGGATGCAGGGGCGTGTTGATCGTGACCACGTCGCAAACGGAGACGAGCGACTCGACGTCCTCGTGGAAGGTGGCGCCCAGCTCCTCCTCGACCTCGGCCGGAAAGCGGTAGCGGTCGGTGTAGTGCAGGCCGACGTCGAACGGCTTCAGCCTCCGGAGCACCGCCGAGCCGATCCGGCCGGCACCGAACGTCCCCACCTGCATCCCCTCGAGGTCGTAGGAGCGCTCGACACAGTCGGCGATGTTCCAGCCGCCCTCGACCACCCACTGGTACGACGGGATGTAGTTCCGGACGAGGGCGAGGATCGCCATCACCACGTGCTCGGAGACGCTGATGCTGTTGCAGTAAGTCACCTCGGTGACCGTGATGCCGTGGTCGATCGCCGCCTGGAGATCGACGTGATCCGACCCGATCCCCGCGGTGATCGCCAGCTTCAGGTCGGGGGCCTGCTCGACCCGCTTCCTGGTCAGGTAGGCGGGCCAGAACGGCTGCGAGATCACGATCTCAGCGTCGGGCAGCTCCCGCTCGAAGACGGAGTCCTCGCCGTCCTTGTCGGAGGTCACGACCAGCTCGTGGCCGCGCTCCTCGAGGAAGCTCCTCAGCCCGAGCTCGCCCGAGACGCTGCCGAGCAGCTCGCCGGGCGTGAAGTCGACCCGCTCCGAGGTCGGCGTGGTCTGGCCGTCGGGATACCGCTCGATCGTGGGGATGCCGTCACGCGCGTACGACCTCGGATAGCCGTCGACGGGATCGTCGTAGAGCACGCACAGGACCTTGGCCACGCCTCATCCTCCCTTGGTCAGTCCGCCCACGGCAGCTCGTCCCAGTGC
>JALZDC010000298.1 GCA_030862755.1 Actinomycetota bacterium | reverse complement strand
GGGCTCGCGTTCCGCGAGCCCCGCCCGGCGTTCAAATGGTGTTACTTGGCGACGACGGCCAGGACGTCGCGGGCCGAGAGGATCTGGTACTCGGTCCCGTCGCTGCCCTTCCACTCCGTGCCGCCGTACTTCGAATAGATGACGGTGTCGCCGACGGCCACGTCGACCGGGATGCGGGCGTCTCCGTCCTCGTTGAACTTCCCGGGACCCACCGCGACGACGGTGCCCATGACGGGCTTCTCCTTCGCCGTGTCGGGGATCACGAGCCCGGAGGCCGTCGTCTCCTCGGCCTCGGCCGGCTCAACGATGATCCTGTCCTCCAGCGGCTTGAGCTTGAAGTCCTTCGCCATTCCCGGATCCTCCCCTTTTTCCTTGGCCTGTCTCCTGGCCGGTTCCTGCGGGGCGCGTGGTTAGCACTCGCCCTGCCCGAGTGCTAGCAGGATAGCTGCGAGAGCGCCGAAGGGTCAAACAGAAGCCCGGAGTGTGTTCACATCCCGGACATCCACGAGCTCTGTAGAGGTGCTGGGTGGACGAGGAGCAGAGGTTCGATGAGCTCTACAGGAGGGCCGGGCCGCGGCTCTGGCGGGCAGTGCTTGCCTACACAGGAGGCCGCCGGGACATCACGGACGACGTGGTCGCGGAAGCCTTCGCCCGGACGCTCCAGCGGGCGACCGGTATCCGCGCGATCGAGCCGTACCTCTACCGAGTCGCGTTCCGCCTCGCCGCGAGCGAGCTCCGCCGGGCGCCGACGGTGGCCGACGTCCCCGATGTGGCTCCGACCCTCGACCCCGATCTGTCGCAGCTCTTCGACGCCATGCGGAGACTCTCTCCCGGACAACGTGCCGCGGTGTTCCTGCGGTACCAAGCCGATCTCCCTGTCGCCGAGGTGGCCCGGCTGATGGGAACATCGTCCCCCGTCGTCCGTGTCCACCTGATGCGCGGACGCCGGCGGCTCGCCGAGCTCCTGGGTGGGGAAGATGACTGAGCGCTGGAGGAGATCCCTGGACGCCCTCGGACGCTCGGAGCCGGAGACACGCCAACTCCGTGAACGTGCCCTTCGGGGCCCTCGGCTTCCCGATCCGCCTCGGAGGCAAGGTTCGACCCTCGTCGCGGGAGCTCTCTCGCTTGCGCTCGCATTGGCATCCTTCGGCGTGCTACGGAACGCGTTCAGGGAAGGGCCCGACCGGCCGCTCGTCCAGACACCTCCGCGTTCGGAGACCGGCCGGCTCGATCCCGAGGATCTCTGCGACGTCCCCGCGTACGATCCGAACGTTGCGATCCTCGGCGACGCCTCCTCGACCGTCTTCGGCGCGTTGGGCCCCCGCCAGGTCCCCCTGGAAGTGCTCGAAGCTCCTGGTGAGCCGGCCCCTTCCATGGTCGGGCCGGCGACGGAGGCACTTCGCGCCTACCTGGCGGGCCCGAAGGCGGTCAACGCGCCGTCGGATGGCTGGCGCGCCATCGCCGAGGCTTCCGACGAGGTCATCTTCGCCGCACCCCCGGACGGCGGGTACTCGGATTGGTGGGTCACGCGGTTCACGATGAACGGGGGCGAGTGGAGGTCTCACGAGACCGAGCTCGTCGATCAACACCTCACACCCGCGCAGGCGGGCCACGATCTGCGGCTGGAGTGGACGGATGAAGTCGTGCTCCGCGACGGCGTGTGGACGTCATCGCTGACCTTGGTCAATGACCGTGGGGCAGCCTGGGCCTACGGCGAGGACGCCGCCGAGCTCTGGGGACGCGCTCGGGTCTTCGATCCCGAGACCGGCGCGGAGATCGGTCACGCCGCCGAGGCTGTGGGCGGATGGGGACCGGGCGCGGAGCTTGGAGCCGGCGAGGGACGACCACTTCCGTTGTCGCTCGGCGGTGCCCTCCCCCACCTCGGAACCGGTGTGCACGACCTGATCGCGTGCGTTCCCGAGCTGGGTCTCGCGTCGCCCCCCGGAACCCTCCGAGTCGTGGAGAACCCCGTCGTCAGGACGGTAGACGTCTTGACCTACCCGTACAGGGGTGTCGGGATGGCTGCGCTGGGAGGTGGTCGTTTGGTGGTCCACAACGGCTGCCTCGCGGTGGCCGACCGGTCCCCGCGCCCGATCTACGTCTTGTGGCCCGACGGGTACACGTTGGTGTCCCGACAGCAGGAGGTCTCCGTCCTGATCGACGCCGTGGGCCGCGAGGTCTCCCGCCTCGGCGACGAGGTGACGCTGGGCGGAGGTTACGTGCCGCTTGCACACGTCGATGCTGCGACGATCGAAGGGCTACCCGAGGCCTGTCGCACCGGCGGGCAGGGGTACTTCCTCACCAGCGGACTCGCCGACGGCTGATCGTGCTCAGACCCCCTTGAGATAGGCGACCGTCTCGGCCAGCCCATCCTCCAGGTGGGTCCAAGGCTTCCACGCGATCGCCGACGCCGCCGCAGAGATGTCGAGCGCCATCCGCCGCAGCTCCGCAGGCGACTGCGATGCGTACTCCGGCTCCCCCGCGAATCCGGTGAACTCGGCGAGCAGCCGGTAGAGATGGTTCACGCTCGTCTCGAGGCCCGTGCCGATGTTCACGAGCTTGCCCGATCCGCGGTCCATCGCCTGCACGAAGGCATGGACGGTGTCGTCGATGAAGACGAAGTCGCGGGTCTGGTTGCCGTCGCCGAAGATCGTGGGCGCCTCGCCCGTCAGCATCTTCGCCGTGAAGATCGCCACGACACCGGCCTCACCCTCCGCGTCCTGGCGCGGTCCGTAGACGTTCGCGAGGCCGAGAGCCGTGTAATCCAGCCCCCGATACCGCTGGAAGTAGGCGAGGTAATCGATGGCGACCTTCTTCGACACCCCGTAGGGTGAGAGCGGCCGGGACCCCTGCGCGGCAGTCTCTTTCGTTGGGAGACGGCGCGGCTCCCCGTACATCGTGCCTCCACTCGCCGCGTAGATCACCTTGCGCGCACCGATGTGCGCAGAGACCTCCAGCACGTTGAGTAGACCCATGATGTTGACGCTCGCGTCGTGGACCGGATCGGTCAGCGAGGGCCGCACGCCGGCCGGCGCCGCCAGGTGGAACACGACCTCCGGTCGGTGACGTTCGAACTGCGACGCGAGGCCCTCGGCGCGGACGTCCATGTTGAAGAAGGAGAACTCCTTGCCGTACCCGCGGGCTTCGACGAGGTTCGCGATCTTCCCCGTCGACAGATCGTCTACCGAGATGACCCGGTGGCCCTCGGCGAGCAGGCGCTCCGCGAGCTGTGAGCCGATGAACCCGGCGCCCCCGGTCACCAGGACGGTGGTCACGACGCCAACATTAGGTTGGGGTCTGCGGCGATGTCCAGCGAGGACCGTTCCCCCCGAGCGAGCCTTGCCGCGCCCACCGCGGCGATCATGGCGGCGTTGTCCGTGCAGAGCTCGAGGGAGGGATACAACACCCGGAGCCCCTCGGAGCTCCCCGCTTCCGTCATCCGCTGTCGCAGCCGGGTGTTCGCGACGACGCCGCCCCCGAGGAGCACCGTGTCCACCCCTCGCCCCTTCGCAGCCGCGACCGTCTTCGAGACCTGCACGTCCACGATCGCTTCCTGGAACGACGCGGCGACGTCGGGCAGCGACACGTCGCGTCTGGCCGCCTGCTCGGCCCGGACGTATCGGAGGACCGCAGTCTTCAAGCCGCTCATCGAGAAGTCGAGATCGCCCGAGTCCTCCATCGCCCTGGGGAAGCGGATCGCCGCTGGGTCGCCCCCAGCCGCCATCGCATCGAGGGCCGGTCCGCCGGGGAAACCGAGGCCGAGGAGTCTCGCCACTTTGTCGAAGGCCTCCCCCGCCGCATCGTCGAGGGTCTGCCCCAGGAGCTCGTGGTGATGTACCTCGGGCATGTGCACGAGCATCGTGTGGCCGCCCGACACCACCAGAGCGACGTACGGGGGGTCGGGCTTGCCGTGCTCGATGAAGTTCGCCCAGATGTGGCCCTCCAGATGATTCACGCCGATCAGCGGAGCACCCGTGGCGAGTGAGACGGCCTTCCCGGCGGCCATCCCGACCAGCAGCGCCCCCACCAGGCCGGGGCCCACGGTGACGGCGACCCCGTCCAGGTTCCTGAACCCGACGCCAGCCTCCTGCAGCGCCTCCTCGAGCAGGGGATTGAGAGCCTCCACGTGCGCGCGTGCGGCGACCTCCGGAACGACTCCGCCGTAGCGTTCGTGCAGGTGCTCCTGTCGAGCGATCAGGTTGGCGCTGACGTGGTAGCCGTCCTCCACCACCGCGACGGCGGTCTCGTCGCACGACGTCTCGATGCCCAGGGTGATCACGTGAGGCGCACGCCCTCGGGTAGCGTCTCCTCGATCTCGTCGAGGCGGCGCCGGTAGGCTTCGGTCCTGACGTCGTCGGTCCACATGATGAGCGCGTCCTCACTCACCTCCTGGTAGTAGTTGCGCCGGATCCCGACCGGCCGGAAACCGAAGCGCGCATAGATCCGTTGGGCCCCCCAGTTCGTCACCCGGACTTCGAGGGACACGGCCCCGACGCCCAGCTCGATCGCTTGCGGGATCAGCTCCGCCAGCAGGCGGGTCGCGATCCCATGGCCCTGATGCATCGGGTCCACGGCGATGTTCGTGATGTGGGCTTCGTCGCCGTAGCAGATCAGTCCGCCGTAGCCGACGACCTCCTTGTGCACGCGAGCCACGAGATAGCAGCGACCGTTCGGATCGGCGATCTCCGCAGCGAAGAGGTTGGGGCTCCAAGGGCGCGCGTAGACACGGCGCTCGATGGCCATCACGCCGCGCAGGTGCCGGCGGCGCATGCGCGTCACCTCAAGCGCCGGCGCCTCGCTCCCGCTCGCCCCACGCGATCTCCGCATCGGATCTCCTCAGGTACATCGGCACCACGTCGTGAAGCCGGTCGTGCTCCTCCCGGACGAACCGCGGGACGGCCAGCTCGACCAACGCAGCGGCCTCCGGATGCGCCCGGATGGTCGAGGCGAACTCGACCCGGCTCCCCAGCTCTTCGAGTTGGTTCCGGTACAGGATGGCACCGTCGCCGACCGCAAGCATCTCTCCCGGCAGGGTTTCGAGTTCGGCGCAGAGCCGGTCCGGCGTCGCCACCGAGTAGTCGCTTCCCCTGACGACGCCGCCGGGGAGCGCCCGGTAGACCGCGTAGAACACCTCGCCCCTCCGCCCGTCGATCGCCGCGACGATGAGCCTGCGGGTGTGGCGAACGGAGAATGCCAGTGCGTCGAGGCTGGTGATCCCAACGGTCGGCACCGCGAGGACCTGCGCCAGCGTCTTGGCGGTCTGGATGCCGACCCGGAGCCCGGTGAACAGACCGGGCCCGATCCCGACCGCGATCCCACCGACCTGGGAGAGCCCGATCCCCGTCCAGCCACACAGCTGGTCCAACGCCGGCGTCACCGCTTCCTGCCGAGCCTTCCCCGACACCGATACCATCCCGAGCATCTCGCGCTCCGTCCCGATCGCCACGGAGGTCTGGGGGGTCGAGGTCTCGATCCCAACGACGATCATCGCGCCGCCCTACCGGCCGGAGCGTCCGGGTCGATGGCTCGGAACGGCTCGAACGCCCCCTCCAGCCGCTCCCACCGAGCGACCCAGGACCGCCCTTGGGCGGAGATCATGATGCGGCGGGTCTCCTCATCCGCCCGATCCGTCGTGAGCTGCACACGGAGCCTATCCTCGGGAAGGAGGTCCTGGACAACGTCCCCCCACTCGATCAGGAGCACTCGTTCCGGGCTCCCCAACTCATCCAGGGCCAGGTCGACGACGTCTTGGACGCGCTCCAGCCGGTAGACGTCCACGTGGGCGACGTCCAGACGCCCCGTGTATTCGCGGACGAGCGTGAACGTCGGAGAGGCGATGTGGTCCTTCACGCCGAGGCCGCGCCCGATGCCCTGAACGAGTGTCGTTTTTCCCGCGCCCAGGTCGCCCGTGAGGACAACCGTGTCGCGAGGCTGCAGCAGCCCGGCGAGGACCCGGCCGACCTCGCGAGTGCGGTCGGCGGTCTCCGTCTCGAACTCGATGACCATCTGGCTCGATTCCTGGGTCAGAACAGCTCGAGCTGCTCCTCGGGCAGGGGTTCGGCCTCCGGGACGGTGGCGGGCTCGGCGACGGGCCCGGGCTCGGTGGCGGGCTCGGACAGGGTGGCGGCCTCCGGGTTGTTCAGCGTGGCGAGGGTCTGCCGGATGAGTTCGAAGTCGTCGCGGAACTCGAGGAACTGCCGCGAGGACTCTCCGCCGCCGCGCAGGATCGCGGCGGGGTGGAACGTCGGGATCACGGTCCGACCGTGCCACGGGTAGGTGCGCCCACGCATCCGAGTGATGCCCTGCGGGGTCCGCAGGACGAACTTCGTGGCGAAATTGCCGAGCGTGACGATCACCCCCGGTTGGATGAGGGAGACCTGTTCCACGAGCCAAGGGGTGCAGGCTTCGATCTCATCTTCCTGCGGGTCGCGGTTCCCCGGAGGGCGGCATTTGATCACGTTGGCGATGTAGACGTCCTCGCGAACGACATCGAGTACTTCGCCCAGCATCCGTGTGAGCAGCTGGCCGGCGGCGCCGACGAAAGGCTCCCCCTGCTTGTCCTCGTGGAATCCCGGAGCCTCCCCGATGAACATCACGTCCGCATCTGCGCTCCCGACGCCGAAGACCACCTGGGTACGCCCGTTCGCCAGCCGACATCTGGTGCAGCCGGCCGCCTCGTCGGCGACCTCGGACAGCAACCGGGTCACGCCGCCCCCTCTCGCCCTTCGCGTCCACGCGCCTTCGCGAGTCCCATCGATCCGCGGGCGAGGGACCGGAGCTCCGGGTTGAGCCGCTCGGGACGCTCCAGCATCGCGATGTGGCCCGCCCCCTCGACGATGAAGAGCCTGCCCTCGGGAAGCGCCGCGGCGAGCTCGACGGCGACGGCGGGCGGCGTGACCCGATCTTGATCTCCCACGGCGACGAGCGCGGGAACGGTGATCCGCGACAAGGCATGCCGGAAATCCATGCCCATCAACTCCGACAGGCCGTCGGTCCACACGAGGGACGACGTTCGCTCGGCCAGATGCAGGACGTGGTTGACGACGTCGTCCGGCGCCTCCGGGGCGAACTGCGTCACGCGGGCGACGATCGCAGAGACATCGCCCGGTCCGGCGAGGATCGCCTTGCGGAGGCGACCCACGCGGCGGGCGGCCGCGGCGACGGAACCGAGCCGCGGCCGTAGGAGGTCGGTCACGCCGCCGCCCATCGCGCCTCGAAGGAGGTCCGAGGCCGACGCCCCGAGAAGCGCCACGCCGGCGACCCGCTCGCTGAACATATCCGGTCGCTGCTCGGCCAGCGCGAGGATCGCCATCGCGCCCATCGAGTGACCGATCAGAACGGCACGCTTCTCTGGCGCCACGGCGTCGAGTAGGGTGGCCAGGTCCCTGCCCATCGACCGCAGGGTCACGTCGCCGGTCGCGGGCACCTCGCTACGGCCGTGCGCGCGGTGGTCGAGCGCCACGCACCGGAACTCGTCGCCGAGGTCGGACCACTGCTCGCGCCACGTCGTCATGTCGAGGCTGAAGCCATGGGAGAAGAGCAGAAGCGGCGCGTCGGCCGGCCCCGCCGCGCGCACGGCGAGCTTCGTGCCGTCGAACGCGTCGACCGGTCCAAGGTCCTCGGGCGGCGGAGCCCAGGTGGTGTCGGCGCCGGCCGGCCGCCGGCGCCAGAGCGCCCCTCCGACGAGTCCGGCGGCGACGGCCCCCGCCGCGATGCCCGCGGATACGACCGTGCTCCGCTTCGTCACACGTACCGCCTCGGCACTCGTTCGCCGATCCTGCTCACGATCTCGTACCCGATCGTCCCGAACAGCCGGCCGAGCGCGTCCGCCCCGATCGTCTGGTTCCCCTGGCTCCCGATCAGCACGACCTCCTCCCCGACCCGAACCTCCATGTCGCCACCGTCCACGATGAGCTGGTCCATCGTGACCGTCCCCGCGACCCGGCAGCGCCGGCCCCGGATCAACACCTCTCCCAGGTTCGTCAGCTGCCGAGGGTAGCCGTCCGCGTAACCCGCCGGCACCGTGGCCACCCAGGCGTCCCGGTCGAGCCGGTAGCGATGCCCGTACGAGATCGACTCGCCGGCGGGCAGCCGCTTCGCGGCGCTCACTTGGCT
>JALZDC010000283.1 GCA_030862755.1 Actinomycetota bacterium | reverse complement strand
GGCTTGAGGAGGCGCTCGCTCGGAAGGGCTGGGCCGCCGTCCGAGTCGACGCCTACCGAACGGTGTTCGCGACTTCGTTCCCGCGGGCGGCGCGCGACGCCCTCCGCAGTGGCGACGTGGACGCGGTGACCTTCACGAGCGCTTCCACGGTCAGGGGCTTCGTCAACGCGCTCGGTGCCGCGAGGGGAACCCCCACCGTGGTGTGCATCGGCCCCGTCACGGCCGCGGCCGCTCGCGATGCCGGCCTGCGATCCGCCGCCGTCGCGAAGCCGCATACGATCGACGGACTCGTCGCAGCCCTCGAGCGGGCCCTTCCCCCCTAGACCCAGACCTCTCGGCGTGCCCGCAGCGCATCATCCCGCGGCCTCCTCCTGGCTCTTTGGCCGAGGTACGCTGCCATGATGAGCTTCCCGGGATCCCGCCCTCGCCGCCTGCGCCGCACGCCGGCCCTGCGGTCGCTGATCCGGGAGACCGAGGTGAGGCCGGGCGACTTGATCGCGCCGCTGTTCGTGAAGGAAGGGATCGGGGAGCCGATTGCCATCGGGTCGATGCCGGGGCAGTTCCAGCACACGCTGGAGTCCCTCAGGAAGGAAGCTGTCGAGATCGCCGAACGGGGCGTGCGGCGGTTCATCCTGTTCGCCGTCCCGGCCCGCAAAGACGCGGAAGGATCAGAGGCCTGGAACCCCGAGGGGATCGGCCAGCAGGGGATCCACTCACTCCGTGAGGAGTTCGGCGACGACACCGTCGTGATCGGCGACCTTTGTCTCGACGAGTACACGGACCACGGGCACTGCGGCGTGTTGAACGACCGTGGCGAGGTCGACAACGACGCCACCGTCGAGCTGTATCGCAGGATCGCGGTCGCCCAGGCGGAAGCAGGCGCGCACCTGGTCGGCCCAAGCGGGATGATGGACGGCCAGGTCGCGGCGATACGCTCGGCGCTGGACGAGAGCGCACGGCAGGACGTGGGGATCCTCGCCTACGCGGCGAAGTTCGCATCGGCCCTGTACGAACCGTTCCGCGAGGCTGCCGAGGGCGCTCCCCGCTTCGGCGACCGCACCGGCTACCAGCAGGATCCGGCGAACGGCGACGAGGCGATCCGCGAGATCCGCGCCGACATCGAGGAAGGTGCCGACATCGTGATGGTGAAGCCTGCGCTGCCCTACCTCGACGTGATCCGTCGCGCGAAGGACGAGACCCGCTTCCCGATGGCTGCCTACCAAGTGAGCGGCGAGTACGCGATGGTCAAGGCGGCGGCAGCGAACGGATGGCTCGACGAGCGCCGCGTCGTGCTGGAGCTTCTGACGTCGATCCGGCGCGCGGGCGCCGACCTGATCCTCACGTACCACGCGAAGGACGCCGCGGACTGGCTCGGCGGCTGAGCGACCGTCGATGGCTCGGTACGTCGCACTGCTGCGCGGCATCAACGTCGGCGGCAAGAACCTGATCCCGATGGCGAGCCTGAAGGCTTGCTTCGAGGAGCACGGCTACGAGGACGTGCGCACCTACATCCACAGTGGCAATGTCGTGTTCTCGTCTGCCCTGTCGAACCGGGCCGAACTCACCAGGCGGGTCGAGCAGATGCTCGGCATGACATTCGACCACTACGACGCGAGCGTTGTGCTCCTCAGGCGGAGCCAGATACGAGCGATCGTCGATCGAGCCCCGAAGGGGTTCGGCACCCAGCCCGCGCGGTACCGCTACGACGTGATCTTCCTGAAGGCCCCCCTCACCCCACGGGTTGCGATCAAGGACGTGCCGACGAAGGAGGGCGTCGACCGCGCGTGGGCCGGGACCGGCGTCCTCTACTTCTCGAGGCTCACGAGTCGCGCGTCGCAGAGCCGTCTCAGCCGGGTCGTCTCGATGCCGATCTACAAGAGCATGACGATCCGGAACTGGACCACGACCACGAAGCTGCTCGAGCTCCTCGAGACGGAGTCGAAGGCTGAGCCGGTGGAGGTGCGCGCTCAGCCGATGACGGAAGACGGGTCGCAGTTGCCGCCGGACACAAGCACGCAGACCCGTTCGCCCGGGGCCGGCGAGTAGGCGCCGGATCGCAGCGCGGCGAATGCCGCCGCGCCTCCTGGCTCGGCGATCACGTGCACGTCGTCCCAGAGCGCGCGCTGCGCGTCGCGGATCGCGTCGTCTTCGACGAGGACGACACGCTCCACCTGATCCCGGACGATCGGAAAGACGTGGTCGCCGACCCGAGCGGAGCCGAGG
>JALZDC010000266.1 GCA_030862755.1 Actinomycetota bacterium | reverse complement strand
CCGCACGTCTAACCTCCGTGAAGGTCCACTCCGGTCGGATCCGGACGTTCACGTGGATCCCTTTCTTGCCGCTGGTCTTGGCGAAGCCCACGAGCTCGTGTTCCTCGAGGACGTCCTTGGTCACGATCGCCACCTGTCTGACCCAGTCGAACGGGATCTCCGGCATGGGGTCGAGGTCGAAGCGCAGCTCGTCCGGATGATCGACGTCCCCGGCCCGTACCGGCCACGGGTTGATCTCCAGGCATCCGAGCGTCGCCGCCCACGCCAGATGGGCGGCGTCCGCCATCACCGGCATGTTGGCGGTTCGCCCGCTCGGGAACGCGATCAGAGCGGTTTCGACCCACGGCGGAGCCCCCTTCGGCAGGCGTTTCTGGTAGAAGCCCTCCTCTCCGGATCCGTCTGGGAACCGATGGAGGGTCGTCGGTCGGTCGCGGCACCCGGCGAGGGCCGCCTCCGCCACCTCGACCCAGTACCGGACGAGGTCGAGCTTGGTGATCGGGCCGCCGGTGGCGTCGGGGAAGTACACCTTCCCGGGATTCGTCACGCGGATGTCCCGGCCCGCCACCTCGAGGGTCTCAGCGTCCGCCGCCACCCGACCACGGTACCCGCGAGCCGCTCCCTGAGCATCGCTCGCGCTCGCTACGCTGGCGTCGATGACTCCCGGACGTGCGATGCCCTTCGACGTCATCGAGACCCCGCGCCTCCGGCTGCGCCCTTTCGCATCCGATCTCTCCGACCTGGATGCGCTCCATGGGATCCAGTCCGATCCGCATCACATGCGCTTCTACCCGCATCCGTTCAGCCGCGAAGAGTCTCGGGCCTGGATCGAGAAGTTCCTGGAACGTCATGAACGCTATGGCTACAGCCTGTGGGCGATCGAGGACAGGAACACAGGTGAGTTCCTCGGGAACTGCGGCCCCGTGCATCAGACGGTCGATGGGATCGAGGAGATCGAGCTCGGGTGGTCGGTCACGCCGGGCCGCGCACGTCAGGGGGTCGCGACCGAAGCGGCCGCGGCGTGGCGTGACCGATGCCTGGGGCCGCTCGGCATGGATCACGTGATCGCGCTCATCCGCCCCGAGAACGTGCCGTCGTGCGGCGTCGCCGAGCACATCGGCATGTCCGTCTGGAAGGAGACGCGCCACGGGAGCCTGGGCTGGCTCCACCTCGTGTACCGGATCGACGCGGCAGAGACGCTTACTGGGCGACCTCGATCCGATCGATCACGACGTCATCGATAGGGCGATCTTGCGAGCCGGTCGGGACGCCGACGATAGCCTCCACCACCTCGTATCCCTCGGTGACCTCGCCGAAGATCGTGTGACGGCCATCGAGCCACGGCGTCGCGGCCACCGTCACGAAGAACTGGGAGCCGTTCGTGCCTGGGCCCGCGTTCGCCATCGCGAGCCGCCCAGGCCGGTCGAACGATGGCCCACCGCGTGGCACCTCATCATCGAACCGATAGCCCGGCCCCCCCGTCCCCGTCCCGGTCGGATCGCCGCCTTGCACCATGAAATCGGGGATCACTCGGTGGAAGATCGTGCCTGGGTAGAGCGCGGTGGACTTCTTCTGCCCGTCACGGGGATCTTCCCATTCCTTGGTTCCGGTCGCCAAGCCGATGAAGTTCTCGACGGTCTTCGGCGCGTGATCCGGCATCAGTCGCGCGGTGAAGGAACCCTTGTTCGTATGGATCGTTGCCGTGGGCATGGGCGGTTCCTTTCAAATCTGGATGCTCGCGAGTCTAGCGACCTGCGTCGAGCAGCTGGTCGGCGAGGTCCTCCGGCCTGGTCACGGGGAGGCGGCAGGCGAATCGCCGGCACACGTAGGCGGTCGGGAGGTTGTCGACCTGGGGACGATCGCGCAGGAGCTCAACCGCATCTCTCGCTGCATCGTCATCGGGTCTGCCGATCGCGAGGACGGTGTTCGGGAGGTATCGGGCGGCGAGGATCTCGTCGGCGAGGGCGACGGTGGCCGGGTCGTCCATCGATCCGGCGATCGCCACCTCGTGTGAAGGCCCCAGGTAGAGGTCCAGCGCGGAGAGCGCGTGCCCGAAGCCGGTTGGGCCCCTCCCGAGCACCTCGCGGAGCAGCCGGATCGCGGAAACGCCGATCCGCTCGAGCTCTTGATCGCCGGTCAGGAGCGCCATCCGGAGAAGGACCTCGGCGGCGGCCGAGTTCCCGGACGGCACGGCGTTGTCGTAGAGCTCCTTCGGTCGGATCACGAGGGGATCGACGTCGGCGCCCGTCTGGAAGAACCCGCCTCGTTCCCGATCGGCGAAGAGCCCGACGAGGTCGTCGACGAGCCGCCTCACCTCGTCGAACCACCGAAGCTCCCCCGTCCTCGCGAAGAGCGTCAGCATGGCGGATGCGAGCAAGGCATGGTCGTCGGCGTATCCCGGCCCGCCGGGAGAGCCGTCACGCCAGGAACGAAGCAGCCTCCCGTCGGCCCCTCTCAGGTGTGACAGGACGAACTCCGCGGAAGCCACCGCGGCCTTCGTGAAGCCGTCGTTGCCGAACGCTCTCCCGGCCTCCGCCAACGCCTGGATCGCCATCGCGTTCCACGCTGTCAGCACCTTGTCGTCCGTCGGGGGTCGCACGCGATGCTCGCGCTCCTCGAACAGGATCCGTCGGGCCTCCTCGAGGTTCGCTCCCTCGATGCGCGCCCCTTCGGGTCGCCACAGTATGTTCGTCCCCTCCCCGTGTTCCGAGGCCCAGTTGCCGCGCTGAGACGAGCCGAAGGCCTTCGCGGCGTCTTCACCCACTCGGCGGACGATCTCGTCCCACGACCAGGTGAAGAACTTCCCCTCCACCCCTTCCGAGTCGGCGTCCTGGCTCGAGAAGAACCCGCCTTCCGCATGCCGCATCTCGCGGAGCAGGTATTCGAGGGTCTCGGTCGCGATCCGGCGATAGCGATCCTCGCGGGTCACCAGCCATGCGCGCGTGTAGAGCTGTGCCAGCTGCGCGTTGTCGTAGAGCATCTTCTCGAAGTGGGGGACGCGCCAGGTCGCATCGGTCGAATAGCGCGCGAAGCCGCCTCCCAGCTGGTCGTAGATCCCCCCCGCGGCCATCCGGTCCAGCGTCGTGGTCAGCATCTGCATCGCATCCGGCGCGCCGCGGATCGTCATCCGCAGCAGGAATTCGAGCGTCATCGGCTGAGGGAACTTCGGGGCCGATCCGAACCCGCCCCATGTCTCGTCGAACGACCGCCGCAGCTGTGCCATCGCCTGGGACGTGATCTCGTCGGTGAGCGGCTCCGGCGACGCCGTCAGGGACGCGGCGCGAGTGATCGCGTCGACGACCTGGTCTCCCTGTCGTTCGACGTCGCCACGTCGCTCCCGCCAGGCGTCGGCGATCCCCTCGAGCACCTGCCGGAACGACGGCATGCCGTGCGTCGGGTCCTTCGGGAAGTAGGTGCCGGCGAAGAAGGGCTTGCCGTCGGGGGTGAGGAAGGCCGACAGCGGCCATCCGCCTTGACCCGTCATCGACTGGACGGCATCCATGTAGATCGCATCGAGGTCCGGTCGCTCTTCGCGGTCGACCTTGATCGGCACGAAGTTCGCATTCAGGAAGGCAGCGGTGCCGTCGTCCTCGAACGACTCGCGCTCCATCACATGGCACCAGTGACACGCGGCGTAGCCGATCGAGAGGAAGATCGGCCGATCCTCCGCGGCGGCTCTCGAGAGCGCCTCCTCGCCCCACGGGTACCAGTTCACGGGGTTGTCCGCGTGCTGGAGGAGATAAGGGCTCGTGGCATCGGCTAGGCGGTTCACCCCGACAGTTTCCCGCAAGTCCCATCCGGTCGCTCAGTTCCCGACCTCGCCCTGCCGATGTTCCAGACCAGATGAACGAGATCCGTGTCCTCATCGTGGGCGACAGCCTCGGCCTCACACAGGATCTCCTGCTGGCCCTCCGACGGCGGTCGGGGGTCAAGGTGTTGGCCCCGGTCGCCGACGGGGCCAGCGCGATCCGGGCGCTCGCCGAGACGCCCGTCGACCTCGTGGTGGTGGATCTCGACCGGTCCGACGAGCAGGGGGTCGCCGTCGTCGGGGCGCTCCGCGATGCGTCCGACACACGCGTGATGGCCGCGACCCGGCATGTCGCCTCGCCCTTCGTCGAGCTCGCGCTCGCAGCCGGCGCGTGCGGCGTGCTTCCCACCGAGAGGGAGCCGGGGCTACTCGTGACGGCATTCCGACGGGCTCTGGCGGGCGAGCTCGTGCTGCCCGTCGCCGAGCTTCCGAACGTCGTCGATCGCCTGTGGCAGGCGCGAGCGCTGCGCACCGAGTACGCGCTGCTCGGGTCATTGACGAGCCGGGAACGGGAGATCCTCGCGGCGCTCGCTGAAGGTGCCACGACCACCGAGCTCGCCGATGAGCTCGGGATCAGTCCGGCGACGGTCCAGACCCACGTCAAGAACGTCCTCGCGAAGCTCGGTGTGCACTCCAAGGTCGAGGCGGTCGGCGCCGCTTGGCGGACGGGCCTGACGCTCACCTCGCGATCCGCCTGAGCGGTAGCCTCGCCTTCATGAAGGTCATCCGCGCGGTGGTGGCCGCCGAACATCCGGTCGTGCGGAGCGTCATCGACCTAGCCTGCCGGGAGGCGGGAGTCACCGTGATCGCGAACCTGGACACGGCGTCGGCCACGATCGAAGCCTGTCGCTCCTCGAGACCGGACCTCCTCGTTCTGGACCTCGAGCTCCCCGACGTCGACGGCTTCCAGGTGCTCTCGGGTCTCGATGACGCCGCTCGTCCGGAGACGGTCCTCGTGCTGTCCGATCACACCGCGGGCGACACGGTGCTCCGCGCGTTGCGTCTGGGCGCGCGTGGCTACGTCACGAAGGCGGAAGGGCTCCGAGGGCTCGCGTGGACGATCCGGCGGGTGCTGGCCGGCGAGCGGGTCATCGCCCCGGGTCTGGAGCAGGACGCCGTCCTCGCGCTCGGGCGGTTCGCCAAGCGGGCTAGGGAAGGCGCCGAGGTGGCGGCCGAGCTCACGTCGAGGGAACGGCAGGTGCTCGAGCTGATGAGCGACGGGCACACGATGCGGCAGATCGCCACGAGGCTCAGCATCTCGCCTCGGACGGTGGAGACCCATGTCGCCAAGATCTATCGAAAGCTCGGTGTGCGGACGCGAGTCCAGGCCGTGTCAAGGGCGGCGACCCTCGGCCTCGTGGAGCTGTAGCCTCAGCCGTGCGCCGCTCTACCTGAACGGGTGGCAGATCCGTCGCTCCGCGGAGTCGATGAGCGAAACGTCCCTGAACGAGACCAAGAGCGCCCGCGCCCGCCGACGGCTGGGCGTGGTCGTCGTGGACCCGTTCCCGGTGGTGCGGATGGGACTGGTATCCACCATCGACGCGAGTCCCGGCCTCGAGGTCCTCGCGCAGGCCTCCAGCGCCGACGAGGCTGTCGATGCGGTGGGCCACCTCAGACGGACACGCGTCGTCGTGCTCGTTGCGATGGGACTCGCGGGCGACAAGGACTCGTTCTGGCTGATCAGGGCGCTCCGCGAGCGTTTCCCCTCCCACGCGATCCTCGGTCTCGGCGGCAACGCCGATCCTCACGTCGTCTCGCGGGCCCTGTTCGTCGGCGCCGACGGTTTCGTCGACAAGAACATCGAGCTCGAGGAGTTCCTGGCGGCGATCCGGAGCGCGGGGGAGGAGGAGATGGTGATCGCCGGCCCGGCCGCCGCGTCGGTCGGGAAGATCGCCGAGGGGATCGAGCGGCGACGGAGCGTCGGTCTTCGGCTCACCAAGCGGGAGAGAGAGGTGCTCGCCGTCGCCGCGGAAGGGCTGACCGCGCGCGAGATCGCGGAACGGCTCGGCGTCCGTGAGCGGACGGTCACGACGCATCTCGCCAGGATCTACGGCAAGCTCGGCGTGGGGAACCGGCTGGCGGCCCTTCGGATGGCTGCCCGTTCGGGCCTCGTCTCGATCGGTCCCGCCGAGTAGGCATCGCAACTTACGACTGATTCCGTAGGATGTCCGGCCAATAGCCGTAGGGATACTCCGTCCCGGCCTATACGAAACTCAGTCCGTTTGGGGGTTCCCACCTGAGCACGCATCGGGATACCATCCGAGCCCCTCGGCATCATCGAAGAGGGTGCGTACGTCGAAGTACGTAGACAACCCCAGGGGAATTCGGGATTCCCTGGGGCGATGGGGCCTTCTAACGTGATCGTCGGCGGAATAGCATTCCGCCGGTGGGGCGCGGAGGCGCCCCTGAGGACGGATGTTGATTTCGGAGGAAGGGGGTGTAACAGATGCTTGAGCTTTACACCGGTTTTCAGACCTGGTGGGCAGATCTCAAAGAGCGTGCCACGGAGGAGCACGGCGCGACCGCGGTGGAGTACGCACTGATGGTTGCGCTGATCGCGGTGGTGATCATCGCCGCGGTGACGTTCCTCGGGACGTCCGCGGAGAAGAAGTTCGACGAGGTCGGCAAGGCAGTGTCCGGCACCTAAGTCCCAATCCTGAGAGCGGCTCCGTCGGCCGCTCGCGACGCTGCCCGCGAGGGACGGCGACGCGAGGGGCCGACGGCCCATGCGGAGACAAGACATGAGGATTCGAGCCAAGCTTCGTCGTGAAGAGGGAGCGGCCGCGGTCGAGTTCGCCTTGATCATCGGACTGCTGGCCATCCTGGTCTTCGGCCTGCTCGAGTACGGGCTGGCCTTCTGGCAGGTGCAGAACCTCCGCGCCGCTGCCCGCGAGGGGGCGCGGGTCGCTGCCGTCCGAGGCGACGACGCGGCCGTGCGGGATGCCATGGTGGAGTCCTCGGCCGGGTCGCTGAGCGGGAGCTGGTCGTTCTCTCGGAGCCGTACGTGCGATGGGGATTCATCCGGCGATGAGGTCACCATCAGGATCAACAACGGCTCCCTCTCGGGACCCGTGAGAGAGGCGTTCGAGGTGTCGATCCCGTTCTTGCCACCCATCACGTTGAATCCCACGCTGAGCGGGACGTTCCGATGCGAGTGACCGAACGCCGCTGGCGCCCGAACGGCTCCGATGAGCGAGGCGCGACCGCCGTGATCGTGGCGCTCAGTCTCATCGCGATCCTCGGCATGGTGGTTCTCACGGTCGATGTCGGCCAGCTGCTGTTCAAGCGCCGCGGGATGGTGAACGCCTCGGACGCCGGCGCCCTCGCGGCTGCGCAGTCCTGTGCGGGGGTCACCGACTCGGACAGTCCCGAGTCGATGGCGGATGCGTTCGCGATCGACAACATGAACGGCCTGGTGGCCGGGAACGGCGGGATCACGGATGTCGCGGGCTGCGACGGGCCGCCCTTCGGCCACGTGACCGTGCAGTATCAGAT
>JALZDC010000258.1 GCA_030862755.1 Actinomycetota bacterium | reverse complement strand
TCCAGAAGGTGACGGGCATCTCCTCCTTGAGCCCACCCATGTCGCTCATGTTGTTCGAGTGGACCGCGTGGATCACGGAACCGGCGCCGAGGAACAGCAGTGCCTTGAAGAAGGCGTGGGTGAACAGGTGGAAGAACCCGGCGGTGACGCCCTCCGCGCCGAGCGAGAGCCCGGCCACCATGTATGCGAGCTGCGACAGCGTCGAGTACGCGAGAACCCGCTTGATGTCGTTCTGGACGAAGGCGAGGAGGGCGGCGCCCAACGTGGTGATCGCCGCGATCGCGCTCACTAGGGTCAGCACCCACGGGTCGGCGTGCGCGAAGACCTCGAACATCCGCCCCACGAGGTACACGCCGGCCGCCACCATCGTGGCGGCGTGGATCAGCGCCGAGACCGGCGTCGGCCCCGCCATCGCGTCGGGCAGCCACACGTGAAGCGGGAACTGAGCCGACTTCCCGATCGCGCCCCCGAACAGCAGGAGCGCCGCGGCCGTGACCAACAGCGAGGACGCGCCGGGCTCGGCGATGACCTCACCGATCTCCGGGATGTTCGTGGTGGTGAAACCGGTGGCGAAGATCAGCGCGAAGATCCCGAACGTGAACGGCACGTCACCGATCCGGGTGGTGATGAAAGCCTTGATCGCCGAGCTCGAGTTCTCGTGCTCCTCGTACCAGTGGCCGATCAGGAGGTACGAACAGACACCCATGATCTCCCAGCCGACCAGTAGCAACAGCAGGTTGTTCGCGATCACGACCGTGAGCATCGCGCCGGTGAACAGGGACAGCACGACGTAGAACCACGTGAATCGGACGTCGCCGTGCATGTACCCGAGCGAGTACACGTGGACGGCCAGCGAGACGGCCGTGACGACGATCAGCATCACGGCGGTCAGGCCGTCCACGTATTGGCCCACTTCCAACTGGAGCGGCCCGATCGTGAACCAGTCGGCGTGCGCCTCCTGCGGACCACCGCCGGTGACGAAATGCCACAGCACGGCGAGCGCCATCACGAACCCGGCGCCGAGCGCGGCGATCCCGTAGACCGCGCCCTGCCCGGGCGTCCGTTTCCCGAAGAAGAGCGTCAGCGCGGCGGCCACGAACGGGAGAAGGGCGATCACCCACGCGTACTGGATCGCTCCTGTGGCTCCGGGGCCCGAGACCGCAGCGAGGCTCTCAGGCGCTACCACTTGAGGAGGCTCACCTCGTCCACGTTGATCGAGGCTCGGTTCCGGAACAGCAGGATCACGATCGCGAGACCGATCCCGACCTCGGCAGCCGCGACCGCGATCACGAAGAGCGCGAAGATCTGGCCGCCCACGTGGTTCAACGAGGACGAGAACGCGATCAGGTTCACGTTCACCGCGTTCAGCATCAGCTCGATCGCCATCAGGACCATGACGGCGTTCCTGCGGGCGAGGACCCCGTAGACGCCCGCCGAGAACAGCAGCGACAAGAACATCAGAACGAAGGGCAGCCGGATCACGTCAGTTCCCCTCGTCCTTGCGCGCGAGCACGATCGCGCCGATCAACGCCGCGAGCAGCAGGAACGAGATCGCCTCGAAGGGGAGCACGTAGTCACGGAACATCGACTCGCCCACCGCCCCGGTCGTGGCGTGGAACACCCGGAACCGCGTGGAGTCGAGAGGGAACGCGTCCTGGATCAGGAAGACGAGCCCCGCGAAGACGCCGAGAGCCACGAGCGCGCCGAGCCACCGGCGGTTGTTGTCGAGGGTGTCGCGCCCGATCGGCGCCTTCGTGAGCATCAGGCCGAAGAGGAACAGGATCACGATCGCGCCGACGTAGATCAGGATCTGCACCCAGCCGGCGAACTCCGCCCCGAGGAGGAGGAACGTCGCGCCGACCGACAGGAGCGCGACGACGAGGTACAGCGCGGCGTGCACGACGTTCCGCGCCGTAACCACCGAGATCGCGCTGATCGACCCCACGGCGGCGATAACGGCGAACGCGTACTCCTGTGCCGTCATGAAGCCTGCTCCTCCGCGGCCTCCGCGCCCTCCTCCAGAGCCGGCGGTGGCAAGACGGTGTACGTCCAGTCCTCGAGCCGCTCCTTCTCGTGCGTCATCGGGTCGATGTCGTACTCGCAGTAGTCGAACTCCGGGCTCCAGAACAGGGCGTCGAACGGACAGACCTCGACGCAGATGCCGCAGTACATGCACAGCGCGTAGTCGATCGCGAACCGATCGAGGACCTTCTGGGAGCGGGCGCGGCCACCGCCCGCCGGATCGTGCGTCTCCTTGTGGGCGTCGATGTAGATGCACCAGTCCGGGCACTCGCGCGAGCACTTGTAGCAGACCGTGCAGTTGGCCTCCTTGAGCGCGATCACGCCCCGCGTCCGCGCGGGGAGATCCGGTTTGACGCGCGGGTACTGTTGCGTGACGGCGGGCTGGAGCATCGTCTTCAGGGTGACCGACAACCCCTTGGCCAGCCCGAGGCCGGTCCCCCGCTTACGCTGCTGCTCGGCCACCTAGAACGCCACCTTCGCCACGGCGACGGCCATGATCAGCGCGAGCGACAGCGGGATCAGCGCGAGCCAGGAGAAGCGCTGGAGCTGGTCCTCACGCAGACGAGGGTAGGTCGCCCTCAACCAGATGAAGAAGAAAGCGAGTGCACCGATCTTACCCATCATCATCAGCGGCCCCGGGATCGGGATCCCGGGCAGGGGTTGGTACCCGCCCAGGTAGAGCACCGCGGCGATCCCGGAGAACGCCACGATGCCGCCGTACTCGGCGAGCAGGAAGAACGCGAACTTCAACCCGGTGTACTCCGTGTAGGCGCCGAAGATGATCTCGGAGTCGGCGATCGGCATGTCGAAGGGCGGCCGCTGTAGCTCGGCGAACGCCGCCATCATGAAGATCAGGAACCCGGGGAACTGCGGGATGATGAACCACATGCTCTCCTGCGCCTCGGCGATCCCCACCATCGAGAGCGTGCCCGCCTGCATCACGACCGCTGCCGCGGCGATCACGAGCGGAAGCTCGTAGGCGATCAGCTGCGCGGCGGCGCGGAGCGCGCCGATCAAGGAGAACTTGTTCGCCGAAGCCCAGCCGGCCATCATCACACCGATCACGGAGACGCTGGACATCGCGAGCACGAAGAAGATGCCGACGTCGAGATCCTCCGCGAACACCGAGTCGCTGAGCGGCAAGACCACCAGGATCGCGATGTACGGGATCATCGCCACCGCGGGGGCGAGGGAGAACACGTTGCGGTCAGCGGCGGCGGGGACCACGTCCTCCTTCTGGATGAACTTGACCCCGTCGGCCACGAGCTGCGCCCATCCATGGAACCGGCCGGCCTCCATCGGCCCGAGCCGTGCCTGCATGTGCGCGAGACCCTTGTGCTCGATGTAGCCGATCCCCAGCGGGACCACGAGGAAGAACCCCATCACGGCGATCGTCTTCAGCAACAGGACGAGCCAGAAGTTCGAGAACGCCTGCTCGAAGATCGAGACGCCGGTCTCGGCGAGGATCACTCCTCGTCCTCCACGTCCTCACCCTCGACCAATCCCGGCCACGGTTTGGCCTCGCGGCTCATCAGCGGGAAGTCCTTCCGCAGCGGCTGCCCTTCGAACGGTTCGGAGAGCAGGAGCTTCACGGGCTTGGGGTGGCCTTCGAACCGGATCCCGAACATCTCCCGGGTCTCGCGTTCGTGCCAGTCCGATGTCGGGAACAGGTCTGAGACCGTCGGGCAGATCGGATCCTCGTGCGGCAGCCGAACCTTGATCCGCACGTTGTGATGGTGCGAGAGCGAGTACAGATGCGTGACGACCTCGAAGCCCCGGTCCGGCCCGAAGTCGACACCGCTGGTGAAATCGCAGTAGGTGCAATCGAACTCGGGCTCGTCTCGCAGGAACCGGCAAACGTCCCGGTAGCGCTCCGTGCTGACGGTCGCCACCGCATGGTCGTGCTGCACCTCGAAGGCGAGGATGTCCTGGCCGAACCGCGCCCGGAGGCGCGCCTCCACGTCCTCAGGAGACAGCGCTGTGGCCACTCGCCCACTTCTCCTGGATGTCCTCGTTCTTGATCTTCTCCTGTAGCTTCACGATCCCGCCCAGCAGAGCCTCCGGCCGGGGCGGGCATCCCGGCACGTAGACGTCGACGGGGACGATCTGGTCGACACCCTTGGTGACCGAGTACGAGTCCCAGTAAGGACCACCGCAGTTGGAGCACGAGCCGAACGAGATCACATATTTCGGGTCCGGGATCTGGTCGTAGACGCGCTTGAGTGCCGGCGCCATCTTGTCGGTCAGGGTCCCTGCCACGACGAGGAGGTCCGCCTGGCGCGGGCCGTGGGCGAAGGGGATCACGCCCAAGCGGATGAAGTCGTGCTTGGAGGTGGACGTCGCGATCAACTCGATCGCGCAGCAGGCGAGGCCGAAGTTGATGACCCAGAGGGAGTAGCGGCGCCCCCAGTTGAGCAGGAACTTGACCGGCTGGATCTTGGGAAGCGGCGTCTTCTCAGTGATCAGGCCCACCGGAGGACCCCCTTGCGCCAGGCGTAGAGGAGCCCGGAGGTGAGGATGCCGATGAAGATCCCCATCTCAACCACCGCGGCCCAGCCGAGGCTCTCGAAGACGCGGGCCCAGGGGAAGAGGAACACGGCCTCGACGTCGAAGATCACGAAGAGGAACCCGAACACGTAGTACCTGATCTGGCTCTGCGACCACCCCTCGCCCACCGGGTCGATGCCGCACTCGTAGGTGGTGAGCTTCTCCCGGCTGGGGCGGTGGGGGGCGATCAGGCGGGCGGCGGTGAACGCCACCGCGACGAGGATAGCTCCGGCGGCCACGACCGCCAGCACGACACCGTAGGACGAGTAGTAGTCAGGCACGCTTGTGAAAGTCTTCCCGAGCGCGGATCCTAGCATGATCCACTTTCATCCTTCTCTGGCGCCTTCCCCAGCGCCGCAGCGTGCCGAAAGGAATCGCGCGAGCTGCACCAACGCGTGCTGCGCAGGACCTTGCGGGAGTCGTTCGACCAGGGCGACCGCGCGCTCGACCTCGTCGCGGACGGCCCTGCGAGCGTGCTCGATGGAGTCGCCGTCCGCGACGATCTCGAGCGCGCGGTCGAGGAGCTCGCCGTGGGCGCCCGCGGCGAGGATCCGAGCCAGCTCCTCCCGCCGCGGGGAGGTCTCGAGCGCGTGGAGCACGGGCAGCGTGTAGACGCCCTCCTTCAGGTCCACGCCGGGCTCCTTGCCCAGCTCGAGCTGGCTCGAGGTGAGGTCCATGATGTCGTCCGAGAGCTGGAAGGCGAGGCCGAGCGACGCGCCGAAGGAATCGAGGATGTCGACGTCCTCGGCGGGAGCGTCGGACATCATCGCCCCCAGACGGCAGGACGTGGCGATCAGCGCGCCGGTCTTGCGGCGGATCACCTCGAGGTAGTTGTCCTCGGTCTGATCGAGCCGCCGCGAGGCGTCCACCTCCCTGATCTGGCCGTCGCAGAGCACCGCGATCGTCTGGGCGAGGATGCGGCAGACCTCGGGACC
>JALZDC010000238.1 GCA_030862755.1 Actinomycetota bacterium | reverse complement strand
GGAGACGCCGTCGCCGCCGCGCCGCCTCCTGACCTCTCACGTCAGGCTCGGGCAGTCGCTCGACCCCCCGGCCCCGCCGCCCTCGCCGGGTCGAACGAGGTCGTAGGAGGACGGGATGAGGAGCGCGACCTGCGCCCCGCGCAGGTCGGTCGAAGCGACGAGTGGGAGATCCGGGAAGTAGGCCGCGACGACCTGCGCGTTCGCCGCGGCGTCGGGCCGGAACACTACCGCCGGACCGGCGAGATCGATCGGCGCCTCGGACGCCGGCCAGATGCCCGGCGAAACGTCGAATCCCGCGTCCGCGAGCACGTCCTCCACGGAGGAAGCCGTGCCTGCGGAGTTCGCGTCCACCACCGCGACCCGTGTGTTCGCTTCGGACGGAGGTGTGTTGACCAATCGCGTACCCACGTTGCCGATCGGCCGGCCCTCCTCGATGGCGCGGAAGATCTCCTTGGCCGACGGATCCATCCGGAGCACCGCTTTGCTTCCTTCCTGCGCCGCGACGCCGGGCACGGTCCTGAACTCCACCGCGCCGGTCGAGAGGCCACGGAGCTGACCGACCAGGAAGACGAGATCGCTGGGCAGCAGGCCGGAGTCGCGGCGCAGGTTCCCGAGGACCGGCTCCACGAGAGCGGGCGCCCTCACCACCACGCTCGGCTGCAGCATCTGGTTCACGACCGCCCGCAGGAACTGTTGTTGACGGCCGATCCGCGCGAAATCGGGGATGTGATCGCAGGGCAGGTGCCGCGCCCGGACGTAGGCGAGCGCCTGGTCACCGCCGAGTCGCTGGCACCCGGGCTCGATGTTCAAGCCCGAGTTGGGATCGGCGATGCGGCCGGCCTCGCCGTAGTAGACCTGCGTGGGCTCGCCGTTCGGCGCGGTCGCGGTCAGCCATCCGGGCGTGTTCACGTTGTACGCCGGGATGCACATGTCCACGCCCCCCAGCGTGTTCACGGTCCGTCGGAAGCCCTCGAGGTCGACGTAGAGGTAATGGTGGATCTCCAGACCGGTCAGGTTCGAGACCGTCTGAGCCGTCACTTGCGCGCCCCCATGTCGGAGCCCTCCCTCGAAGGCGGTGTTGATCCGATCGCGGCCGCGCCCTGGGATCTCGACCCAGAGATCGCGCGGGAAGGAAAGCACGATCGCTTTCTGGAGGCGAGGGTCGGTATGGACCAGCATGATCGTGTCGGCACGATTCGCACCGCCGAGCGACTCGTCGGTCCCGAACTGCTCCTGCTGCTCGGGCGACAGGCCAGCGCGTGAGTCGGAGCCCAGCAGCAGGTAGTTGCAGGCCTGGTCTGCACAGGGCCCCGTGGGATCGGGCGTCGGCGAGCCCGAAGGGCCTACCGGGTGGAAGGTGTCCTCCGTCCCGATCCCGCGGAGTTGGACCCATCGGACGGTGACTCCGGCCGTGACCAGTCCCACGAGCAAGGCGAGGGAGGCGGTCAACCCCACGAGGGCCCGCGCCAGGGTGCCGTGCCCGGAGATGCGTTCTGCCATCGGTCATCTCCAGACTAGCCGGTGGCCCTGCGCGCACCGTCACGACCCCGTGGCGTTCCTGTGTTCATCATGAGCACGCGATCTCGGCCGGTCCACCTCGCCGACGCCGGCCGCCCGCCATCGCGGTAGCAACTCCGGAACCCTTCCGGTGTAGCCTGTCGCCGCGATGGAGGAGGAACGACCACCGGAGCGCCCGCCCGGTGCCGGACCCTGGAAGGGCAGCACCCGTGAGCTCGCGAGCGCGCTGCGGGACCTCGTCACTCGGCTGCGGACCGAGCAGGATCAGCGGTTGCCCGAAGGCGACCCGTTCCTCGACTCCTCCTCCGCGCTGAAGCGGCGCCTGAAGTCGGTCGTCTTCCGCTCGACCCGTCCCGCCACCCGTCGGTACGACCGTCTCACGGCCGATCTCGCCACGGTGGCGGCCGACCTCGCATCCCGTCTGGCGGAGGCGGAGCAAGAGACGAAGAAGGCCAGGGGCGACTACGAGAGGCTCGAGGTCGCCCTCCGAGCGCTCACGCCAGATGGATCGACGTGGAGCGCGAGCGCGGCCTGGTCCGAGATCCCCGACGAGTACTACTGGGCCTTCGAAGAGCGGATGCGGGGCAGCTCCGAGTCCGTGGAGGAGCGCCTCCGCAGCTACGCCGGATTGGTGGCGCCGTTGCGGGAGGCCCTGCAACCTCCTGAGGGGAGGGATCCCCGATGGATCGATCTCGGATGCGGCCAGGGGGAGTTCTGCGCCCTCCTCCGCGAGTGGGGTTGGGACGCCGAAGGCGTCGACGGCTCGCCCGGCGCCGTGGAAGCGTGCCGTGCGCGCGGGATCGACGTGACGCTCGCCGACGTCCTGGCCTACCTTGAGACCAGGCCCGACGATCCGGTCGGCGGCATCAGTGCGATCCAGCTGATCGAACATCTCCCGAGGCGCGCGTGGGTCCATCTCTTCGAAGAGATCCACCGGGCGTTGGGTCCCGGAGGGGCGCTCTTGCTCGAAACGATCAACGGCCAGAACGCGGATGCCGTCGCCGACTACTTCGTCGCCGATGTGACCCACACGTGGCCGGGTCACCCCGAGACGCTTCGGCTGATGGCCGAGCACGCGGGCTTCGAGAAGGTCGAGGTGCGGTTCGTCCACGAGGACCATCGCGGTCGCGCGCAGGACGTGGCGATCTGGGCGGTCAAGGCGGCGTCGTGAACGAGCGGGACGAGCTGGCCGGCCCGCCGGACGACGACGCGGTCCCGCCGGGAGCCGCGGAGCCGAGTGAACGGGCGGCGGACGGAACGGCGGCAACGTTGGCCCGGGAGGTTTACTGGGCGGGGGACGGGATCTCGCGGCTGCCGACCGACGTCGGCTCGCTCCGTGAGCGGCTGGACGCGTTCACCCATCAGATGCGCGTGGAGCAGCGGCAGCTGGTCCCGGCCGGAGAGACGTTGCTGGGGTCGGCGGCAGGTTGGAAGCGGAAGACGAAGCACGTGGTCTGGCGACTCACGAGATTCTCGACGATGCGCTACGACCGGCTCCTCGCGGATCTAGCCGAGATGAGCGGAGAGCTCGCCCAACGTCTCAGCGAAACCGAAGAGGAGATCGCCCGGCTCCGCGAGGAGCTCGAGCACCGCGGCGGCGAGCGGCCATGAGGATCGCCGTCCTGCATCCGCAGACCGCCTTCACCCGTGGGGGAGCGGAGCTCCACACGGAGTCGCTCGTGCAGGCGCTGCGCGAATCCGGTCACGAAGCGGAGGAGGTGACGATCGCGGGCAAGTGGTACCCCGCGACGGAGCTCGCGCACCAGATGGCCGTGTGGCGGAGCTTCGACATCTCCGAGTCCAACGGTCTCAAGGTAGACGCCGTGATCGCGCTGAAGTTCCCAGCCTATCTGGCTCCGCACGAGCGCAAGATCGTCTGGCTCATCCACCAGCATCGATCGGCGTACGAGCTCTGGGATCATCCCGACTTCGCCGACCTCTCGAGGCAGGAAGAAGGCCCGACGATCCGGAAGCTGGTCTGGAACTCCGACCGGCTCGGGCTGGGCGAGGCCAAGCGGATCTTCACCAACTCGAAGAACGTCGGCGATCGGCTGTGGGGCTCGCTCCGACTGAAAAGCGACGTCCTCTACCACCGCTCGCCCGCGACGGACGCCCTCCTCGCGCGTGATCCCGAGGAGCTGGGCGACTACCTCTTCTATCCGAGCAGACTCAAGATCTTGAAGCGGCAGTCGCTGGCGATCGACGCGATGCGGTGGGTGAAGA
>JALZDC010000219.1 GCA_030862755.1 Actinomycetota bacterium | reverse complement strand
ACGCCGAGTCGGTCGGGCACGAGATGATCGCCCTCGAGCTGCGATCCCGCGTCAAGTAGGCCACCGGTCAGGCGGCAACGTGCAGTTCTACCGCACGGCGAGGGGGGTACGTGAGGTGCGCGACTGTCCTCCGATACTCTGCGCCCTCGCATCCGCTCCCCCTGAGGTACCGAGCGGGAGTTCGGGATCCGGAAGCGCGGCGCGCGGCGATGCTATGCAAACCGTGATGAAGCCGAGACGTCCGGACCGCGTGATGCGACACGAGCGCCCGAACTAGGGGCGTGTCAGCCCTTCGTGGCGATGAAGTAGTTGTTGAACAGGTCGCCCTCGATCGACTTGATCTCGACGCGTGCGAAACCTGCTTCCGCCAGCATCTGACGGGCCTGCTGCTCGCCCCACATGGTGCCCAACCCAGCACCGTCGAGCGCCAGCGAAACCGTCATGCAATGCATGCACGAGACGGTATAGAGCAGCGGGGCCAGCGGTAGATCCATGTTCTCGTGGACATCGCTCGATGCCCGGATGTCCACCATCAGGAACACACCGTCCGGCCGCAGTGCGTCGGCGATGCCTGCCAAGACCTGCCAGGGTTGGGCCTGGTCGTGGATCGCATCGAAAGCCGTGATGAGATCGAAACGTTCCTGCATGTCTAGGGTCGTGACGTCGCGCACTTCGAACCGCGCGTTGGTCAAGCCCATGGCCTGCGCCTCCCGGCGCGCCACACCGATCCCTTCCTCGGAGAAATCGTAGCCGACGAATCTGCTCCTCGTGAATGCCTGCGCCAACAGGTTGACGGCGTGCCCGCTCCCACATCCGACGTCCGCCACCTCGATGCCGGCAAGGAGACGCTCGTGAAGGCCGGGAACCAGCGGAAGGATCGTGTCGACGAGCGCGGCGTCATGCACGGCACCGCTCTCCTCAGCCATCAGGCGTTGGAAACGCGGGTACGCAGAGTATGGGACGCCCCCGCCATCGCGGAAGCAGTCGATGATGGGCGCCTCGACCTGCGCCAACAGGGGGATGTACTGTGCCTGCAACGCGAGATTGTCGGTGCCGGCCGCCCGTGTGAGCCAGGCCGAGTGCTCACGCGGGAGCGAATAGGTCTTCTCGGTGGGGTCGTAGTCAACGATCCTGCCCATCACCATCGCACCGAGCCATTCGCGCACGTAGCGTTCGTTCAGGGACGCCGCTTCCGCGATCTGTCGACTGGTCGACGGGGGCAGGTCCGCCATCGTGTCGAACAACCCGACCTGGTGTCCGATGGACGTCATCAACGTGATCGAGGCGCCGTTCAGCACGTTCATCATGCGCTCCGCGAAAGCCTCTGACTTCTGCTGATCCAACGATCGAGTTGCCATGGTCTCTCTCACCCCACCTCCGGATCCTGTGTTCCCCTTCATGAAGGACGCGCTCCAGAGCGAACGCATTGCATCGTCCGGACGGATGCAATGATCCTCACCTGCCCGTCGTCTATGGCGAGTGACAGCTCCCGATCCAGGAGAGGGCCGCCATGCTCAACGTGGACGTGGGGCTGAAGGCGGATCAGCCGACATGACGCGCATCACGCCCACCACCGTCCTGCCCGAGGACGTCCGCGCCACGGCTTCCGCGTGCCGCGGCGTCCTCCAGCCGGTCGCCGATGCGAACTGGGAACGCCTGGCCGAGGAGCTGGATCGGTCGTGCCGGAAGACCCCCGCGCATGTCCTGTCGGCGCTGCTCTACTATGCGATCAACCTCGCCACGCGCTCGACCGAGCTTCGGTTCTCGGGCCAGTCGAACCCGTCGCTGCCGGTCCCCGAGCTGCTCGACGCCCTGGAGGGACGAGCCGCGGTCCTCGCCGAGGTCTGTGCGGCCGCGCCTCCGAGCGCCCGCGGGGCGCACGACTGGGGGATGCCCGACGCGTCGGGGTTCGCGGCCCTCGCGTGCGACGAGATGCTCCTGCACACGAGCGACATCGCCCTCGCGCTCGGCGCGAGCTTCGACCCGTCTCCCGACGTCTGCGTCCGCGTTCTCGCGCGCCTGTTCCCCTGGGCGCCACGCGGTGAGGATCCTTGGCAGGCTCTTCGCTGGGCGAACGGCCGCGCCCCGCTGGGCGAGCGCCTCCGTCTCGGCCCGAGCTGGGTGTCCCACCCCTCTCCACTCGACGAGTGGGACGGCCGAGACCCGAACGCGTCCCTGTAGGCAGGGCTTCGGGGAGAGATCTCCTCGAGCACCCTCGCATCTCCGGGATCGTGGGTCGAGCGTACCCACCCCTCCACTACATCCCATGGTGTGAGACGAGGCCTGGAGCCTAGGGGAGCAAGGGCGACGTCAGGGAAACGGAGGCGGTCGGCGGCGTCTCGGTGACTGCGAGGTGCCGGAGGAGGGATCGACTGGTGATGGCTGCTCCGGAAGGCGGGGGGGCCCAGGGTACGCGACGGAGAACCAGTACCTTCGGGTACTCATCCGTCAGTTGTGGAACAAGCTCGCCGACGACCCAGCGCGGCCGCGGTACATCGTGACCGAGGCCGGCCTCGGCTACCGGTGGAGGCCGGAGCCCGACGCTGATACGGGCCCAGCCTATGGTGAACCCATGCCGATCATCGAGATCCACGCGCTTCCGCCACCCGAGGAGATCGACATCTCTTCCGCCCTCGCGCACGTGACGAGCGCCGTGGCCGCGGATCTCGGGGAAGAGCCAGGTGGCACGTGGGCGTTGTGGCGTCCCGTGGCCCCGGGAACCTACGCGGAGGGGGCGGATGCGCCTCCTGCGCAGCCCCGAGACACTCACCCGGCGATCGTGGACGTGTTCGCGGGTCCGCGGAACGATCGGGCTCAGCTCATGAAAGCCGTCGGGAGAGCCGTCGTGGAGGCATTCGGCCTCGACGACGGCAACGTCGTGGTCCGTCTCACCGAGGCCGACCCCGATCGCGTGTACTGGGGCGACTGAGCGCTACACTTGGACCGTGAGCTAGCGGGACC
>JALZDC010000183.1 GCA_030862755.1 Actinomycetota bacterium | reverse complement strand
TACCGCCAGCGCTTCGAGCACATCCTCGTCGACGAGTACCAGGACACGAACGCGTTGCAGGCCGACATCCTCCAAGGGATGCGGCCCGCGACCGCCCCACGCAATCTCACCGTCGTCGGCGACGACGCGCAGGCGATCTACGGGTTCCGGGCGGCGACCGTGAGGAACATCCTCGAGTTCCCCGAGCGCTTCCCCGGCGCGGCCGTGGTAAAGCTCGAACGGAACTACCGGTCGACGCCGCCGATCCTCGCGGCGTCGAACGCGGTGATCGCGCTCAGCCCGCAACGGCACGAGAAGACCCTCCTGCCGACGCGGACCGGCGAAAGGGAACCGATCCTCCGGGCGTGCCTGGACGAAGCCGAGCAGAGCGACACCGTCTGCAGGGCGGTCCTCGAGCGTCGCGAGGAGGGCATCCCGCTCAAAGCACAGGCCGTGTTGTTCCGCGCGGCCTACCACTCGGACCACCTCGAGGTGGAGCTCGCCCGCCGGAACATCCCGTTCATCAAGTACGGCGGGCTGAGGTTCATGGAAGCCGCGCACGTGAAGGACGCCCTCGCGTGCCTGCGGGTCCTGGAGAACCCGCTGGACGAGGTGAGCTGGTTCCGGGTCCTTCAGCTCCTCGACGGCATGGGACCGGCCTCGGCGAGGAGGCTGATGGAGGAGCTCGGGGTGCGCCACAGCGACGCCGCGGCTGCGGCGTCGCCCCTCAAGCGGTTCCTCCACGAACCGGTCGCGGTGTCGAAATCTGCGGCGCAGGGTGTGCGTGAGCTTCGCGCCGCCCTCGGAGACTGCCTCGACTACACGCTCCCGCCGGCGGCACAGCTCGCACGGCTGCGCATCTTCCTCGAGCCCGTGATCGCGAAGAAGTACGAGGCCGCCGCGGCGCGATCGCGTGACCTCGAGCAGCTCGAGCTCCTCGCCTCGGAATCGAACTCACGGGGACAGTTCCTCGCCGACCTCACACTCGATCCGCCCTCCTCCACCGGCGACCTCGCGGGTCCGCCGCATCTCGACGAGGACTACCTGATCCTCTCGACGATCCATTCCGCGAAGGGCCTGGAGTGGGACGTGGTCCACGTGATCCACGCGGCCGACGGCATGATCCCCTCGGACATGTCCACCGGGAACGAGGACGAGATCGACGAGGAGCGCCGTCTCCTCTACGTGGCGCTAACCCGCGCACGCGACGCCCTCCACGTCACCTACCCGCAGCGCTACTACCGCAGACCGAAGGGACTCGAGGACCCACACTCCTACTCGCAGCGGTCCCGATTCCTTCCCGACGAGGTCCTCGTGCACTTCGAGATCATCGGACCGAAGGTCGTGGCCGTACCGGACGATGGACCATCGGTCGCCGCAACCGCCAACGTCGATGCGTTCCTCGCCGGCCTCTGGGCCGATTGACCCCCATCTCCGGCGCCCGTCCTATCCTGGGTGAGATGGACGCCGTCCTGTTCGATCTCTACGACACGATCGCCCGAACCCACTGGGGACAACTATCCGAGCGCATCACGGCGGAGCTCGGCATCGAGAAGCGAGATCTCTTCCGCGCATACGAGGTCACCAGAGCGGCGAGGGGCGTCGGCACCTATGGGAGCGTCGAAGGGGACATGACCGCGATCGTCGAGGCGGTCGGCGTCGACCCGGACCCCGGGCTCATCCAGAGGCTCCTGGGAATGGAGCGCGAGTTCTCCCTGACGGGCGTCGAGCTCTGGGAGGATTCCTTGCCGGTCGTGCGCGAGCTCCGCGGGCGCGGCACCAAGACCGCGCTGATCAGCAACTGCTCACACTCGACCAGACCGATCGTCGATCGGCTCGGCATCGACGAGGAGTTCGACGAGATCCTGCTCTCGTTCGAAGTCGGGATGCACAAACCGGATGCCGGGATCTACCGGGAGGCCCTCCGCCGGCTCGGCGACGTCGCACCCGAGCGAGCGGTATTCGTCGACGACCAGCCCGTCTACTGCGACGGCGCGGCGGCGCTCGGGATCCAGACCTACTTGATCGACCGATCGGGAGACGGGACCATCGACCTGAACGGGCACCGGGTGATCCCGGACCTCCG
>JALZDC010000248.1 GCA_030862755.1 Actinomycetota bacterium | reverse complement strand
AGGGCATCGCCAGTCAAGAGCGAGGCAAGCCCTTGATTCTGCATCTCGGTGGCCTGCACCTCCGGCTCCTGGCTCCGGGGGAGGGCAGCGGTGAACGGCATGAGCATCGCCTGCTCGCCGAGCGTTTCAGCGAGCGCGAGCGTCCCTGCGACATCGATCGGCTGGGCCTCGTCGAGGCGCGACCCAGGAGCGCGATGGCCTCCTCAGGCGACCCGCGCCGAGGCTCGCCCGACCATCGACAACATGGCCGATGAACTTGTAGGCGTCGATGGACTCTCCTGGTCGGACATCGCTCACCCCCTCACGTGGGGGGTCAACTCTGCGGCCGACGGTGGATACGCAGATCGGCGCCCCCGAGAGTCAGGGGGCGCGCCGATCTGCAAGCGCTACGCGCGCCTACTCGTCCTTCAACCTGTCGCGCACGGCGTCGACGCCTTCGCCCACCTTGTCCTTGGCGTCTTCTGCAGCACCCTTCACGTCACCGCTCGCCTGGTCGAGCTTCCCCTCGCGTTCGAGTCGCTCGTCGTCCGTCAGATCGCCGACCGCTTCCTTCATGTGACCTTTGGCCTTGTCCGTCGTCTCTCCCACGGGAGACCTCCTTTGGTTGTCGTCGTTCCTCAGGTACCCGCCGCCCGAACGCGGGAAACGGCGGAGCCCAGTTCGAACCAGACCCTCGTCACGTGATTTCGCTCGACCCCCCAACTGGTGGCCAGCCTGTCGAGCATCCACAGCCCCCAACCACCGTTCTCCCTCGAGGGCCGAAGGTGCGCCGGGTCGAAGCCCGGGCCCGGATCGACCACGTCGACGTGGAGCATCGAGCGCGACCCTCGGATCCGAACCTCGATCGTATCGCTCGCATCGAGACTGGCGTGACGGACGCTGTTGGACACGATCTCGCTCACGAGAAGCACCGCGTCGTCCACCAATAGGTCGTCGAGCGACGGCCGCAGCGCCTCGAGGCTCCTGCGGGCTTCGGCCGGGGCTTCGACGTTCGGCCTGAGACGAAGATCGATGTCGAGGAGCACATCTTTGCGGTACCCAGGACGACATGGAGGGCAAACCCGCGCCCACCGTGGGCCTCTTTCTCTGCCAGCCTCGGTCAGCTAGCCCCGGTGGGCGGCGGAGGAGACGGGTCGGGTGGAGGTTGCGGTACGGGTTGGGGCTGCGGATCGGGTGGTGGAACGGGCGGGGCCGGCTCGGGTGGTTGCGGCGGCTGCGGCTCCGGCTCCGGCTCGCGTCGCACGTCCCGTACGGCTGCGGTCGTTGCGATCATCGACGTCACCTCCACTTCTGGTTGCACGTCCGAAGCGGCCGATCCACCATCGGTCGCTCCCTCTCGGTCAGCTCCGTCGCGACAGAGCTCGTTCAAGCTGTGCCTTGGACATCTTGGACCGCCCGTCGATCCCCTGATCCTTCGCCTCCTCGTAGAGCTGGCGGTAGGTACGCCCGCCGGGACCCCGGTGCGATCGCAACCCACCACGGCGTCCGGACGAGATGTCCCGGATGGAGCTTCGACTCGCCGTCCTGGCCTCACCCGAGCGAGCCCGCTCTTTGTTCACGGTCCTGGCCGCGATCTCCTCCGCGGTGTCCTCGGAACGTCCCTGCTCCCGTAGGCCTTCCTTGATGTGTTCGTACTGGCGCTCACGCTTCTCGCTCCACGCCTGCTGAGGCATGCGGCATCCCTCCCCGGTCCCGCTCTTCGTTCCGGTCTCGTCCTCGTCGTACCCCGCTCGCTCCCTCGGCACACCTCGGCCGACCTGCGTTTGACGGGGTTGCTCCTCGGGTATCAGCCCGCCAGCGAAACGGCCGCAAGAGGGGGAGGTATCCGATGCAACTGTCCGTCGAAGTGGAACCGACCTCCGTGCGGACGGAGTCACCTTTGGACGGGCGCCCGGTCCCTCGCTTCGACGAGGGGCGCACCTGCGAGAACCCCGGCTGCCGCACCGTCCTCTCGGTCTACAACGACGGCACTCGCTGCTGGTCGCATCGCCCGATGGAGCGGGTCACACCGCTCCGGAACAATCGACGGTAGCCCGCGTCGCGTTCAATCCCAGCGTGGCCTGCACGATCCAAAGAGCGGCCGCGTGACTCTTCAGATCTTCTGACCTCTCGAGGACGATCCCGACGTCGTCGTCATGTCCAACTAGCGCTCACATCGAGTACCTGGAAGGGTTGCCGGGAGTGACGCCAGCGGGTGACCATGTCGGAGCTATGGAGCACCGAGCGATCTTCGAGCTGGTCCCGGAGGCGGCCTCCCGGGCACGGGCGGTCGTGGGCGACGAGCTCGGCCGCCTCGTATCGGCCAGGGTCCTCGAGAACACCACTCTGCTCGTGAGCGAACTCGTCACGAATGCGGTCCGCCACGCACCACGAGAGGGGATCCCCGAGGTCGAGCTTCGGCTTGAGCTCGATCCCGAGCGGGTCCGGGTCGTCGTCTCCGACCCCGGCGCAGGATTCGTGGCGGACCCTCCCCGGCTACGGGCCGCCACGGAAAGCTCGGGGTGGGGCCTGTACCTCGTAGATCGGATCGCGGATCGGTGGGGGGTCATCACGAAGGACCGCAGCGAGGTGTGGTTCGAGATCGACATAAGCAGCTGAACGATGATGAACGGGACGAACCTGTCGTCGAAGAGGACGCCGCGGCCCCGCCGGCCCCGCTCACCGGTGCCCGTCGAGTCGTGGGTCTGGAAGCCACGGTGGATCCCGGGCTTCATCCTCGCTCAGGTCGCGGTCATGCTCGCCTTCGCGGAGAAGCCTCCGGGCAGCTTCGAAGGCGTGCCCGGCGGCTTCGGTGCTCTCCTCTCGGTTGCCGCTGCGATCGTATGCGGTCCGATCGCTGGGGCGCTGGTCAGCCTCGTGGGCGGTCTGGTCTTCGTGCCGCTCGTGACCGACTTCGAGCCGGGAGCGCAGTTCTCGATCTTCCTCTGGCTGATCGCGTCCGTCGGGGCAGGCGTGATCTCGGGGAAGCTCCGCAAGTCGAACGACGACCGCGCGGAGGCGATCGCCCGGGAGCGTTTCGCGGCCAACCGGCTCCATCGGCTGCAGGCCGTCACGGAGGCTCTCGCCGGAGCGATGACCCCTGAGGAGGTCGCCCAAGCGACAGTGACCGCCGCGATGGCGGCGCTGGGCGCCGACGCCGCGGGGCTCACTGTTCGGACCGACCAAGGTTCCGACATCCTTCGGGTGCTCGCGGCCTCGGCGGTGGACGATGGCCTCGTCGCCGGGTGGCGACGTCATCGGGTCGATACACCCGCCCCTGGGCCGGAGATCGTGCGGACCGGCCGGCCGATCTTCATCGAAACTCGCGTCGAGCTGCTCGCTCGCTTCCCGATGGCGGTGAAGATCGAGGGGGACGAACGATTCGGCGGGTTCGCCGGCGTCCCTGTCGCTCTCGGCTCGGAGGTGCTCGGCGCGCTCGGTCTCGGGTTCCACCGCGATCACATGGTTCCCCCGGAGGAGCGAAGCCTCCTCCTCGCGATCGCACATCAGGCAGCGATCGCACTCCACCGTATCCGCTCGGGCGAGGAGGAGCGTCGGGCGAGGGCGACCGCGGAGCACGCGGAGGACCGCCTCCGGAAGCTCCAGGCCGTGAGCGATGCGGCGAACGCGGCAACCGGGCTCGACGAGCTGGTGGCGAGGGTGCTGCCGGTCGTGCGCGATGCCGTCTTGGCCCACGGCGCCTCCTTCCTCCTGTTGTCGGACGATGGCAGGGAGCTCCTGATACGAGGGAAGGTCGGTGCCGAAGAGGAGTCCGACGACACGGTGATCCCTCTCGGAGCGGGTGCATCGGGGCGGATCGCCGTAACCGGGCGACCTCTGGTCATCAGCGAGCTGACTGCCGAAGATGTGATCAGCCGGGCCTTGAGGGAACGACGATCGTACGTCGGGGTCCCGGTGCGGGTAGGCGGTCGGGTGGTTGGCGTTCTTCACGCCTCCTCTCGGGAACCGGGCGCATTCGAAGGAGAGGACGCCGATTTCCTCCAGAGCATCGCGGACTCTCTCGCCCTAACGATCGACCGAGCCCGGTCGTTCGATCAGCGCGACCGGATGGCGACCGCGCTGGAGCGAGCGCTCCTCCCGATGTCCCTGCCCCATGTCCCGGGGTTCGAGATCGCGACGATGTACCGCCCTTCGCGGTTCGGTGACGAGGTGGGGGGCGACTTCTACGACGTGTTCGGTGACGGCGACGTGTGGTACCTGGCGATCGGCGATGTGTGTGGCAAAGGCCCCGAGGCCGCCGCGATCATGGGGATGACCCGGGTCGCGCTACGAAGCCTCGCTCGCGAGGACGACGCACGTCCCCTTTCCGAGGTGTTGGAGCTCCTTAACGCCTTCCTCCTCGATAGCGAGCTGATGGGAGACCGCTTCTGCACGGTGTGCGTAGCCAGGCTGGAGCTCTCGCACGGGCGAAGCAACGTGACCACCTGCCTGGGCGGCCATCCCCCTCCGCTCCTCGTGCGAGCCGATGGTTCCCTCGGAACGGTCGGCACGCCCGGCTCGCTGCTCGGTCTGTTCGCGGAGGTGTCGCTCCACGACGCGCGGGCGGATCTTCGCCGGGGAGACACCATCGCGCTCTTCACGGACGGTGTCACGGAGCTCTCCGTCGACCATCCCGACGAAGGCGAATCGATGCTTCGCTCGGCTCTCGTCGCAGCGGCCACGGAAGAGGCGGCCGGCATCGTCAAGATGGTCGAACGGACCCTCCTCGACCCCCGGGGGCCGCTTCGCGACGACGCCGCTCTCGTGGTGGCGAAGCGCCTGTAGCCAAGGGTAGGGTACCCCTCTCCTGGGTAAGGGAGTCGATGGCGTCGACCCAGAGGAGGGATCTGCAGATGAAGCAGCCGACCACGGTGAGAGAAGCGAAGTCGATGGTCAAGGAGCGATGGCTCGACCGCCGCGTCGAGAAACTCTCGAAGGAGAACGACGAGCTTCGCGAGGCGGTCGATGAGTTGC
>JALZDC010000153.1 GCA_030862755.1 Actinomycetota bacterium | reverse complement strand
GGCCGAGACCCTATGCGGGGCTCGGCCTGGGCGAGGTGATGGTGTTCCTCTTCTTCGGACTGATGGCGACCTGCGGGACGGCCTTCGTGATGACGGAGTCCGTCCCGGCGGCGGCGTGGTGGTGCGGAGCGGTCCTGGGCTTCCTGGCGGTGGGGATCCTGCTCGCGAACAACCTGAGGGACATCCCCACGGACGCCGCCGCCGGGAAGCGCACGCTTCCGGTCCGTCTGGGCGAACGGCGCACCCGGACGCTCTACCGTTCCTGCGTGGTCGCAGGGTTCGCGACCATCGTCTTCGGTTTAGCCGCCTTCATCGTCGACGAGCGGATCGGCCTCACCCAATGGGGACTGTTGGGGCTCGCCGGCTGGATCCCGGCGATCCGCCCGATGGAGGCCGTCGGCGTGGCGACTGGCCGCGACCTGGTTCTCGTCCTGAGCGGGACCGCCGGCGTGCATGCGTCGACCGGGCTCCTGCTGGCGCTCGGGTTGATCCTCGCCAGGACGGCCTAAGAGAAGGAAGACATGGAACAGGCGGACATCTCGCTCGCGTGCGCCGCGGCGCTCGTCGACGGACTGGTCGCCGGCGGCGTCACGGACGCGTGTCTGTCACCAGGATCGCGCTCGACGCCGCTCGCGTTGGCCCTGACGCGCGATCCTCGCGTAAGGGTCCACGTCCATCTCGACGAGCGGTCGAGCGGCTTCTTCGCCCTGGGGATCGCGAAGGTCAGGCCCAAACCGGTCATCGTCGCCACCACCAGTGGGACCGCGACCGCCGAGCTCCTGCCGGCCGTCGTCGAGGCCTCGCAGTCACGGATGCCGCTCGTGCTCCTCACGGCGGATCGCCCTCCCAGGGTTCGCGGCACGGGAGCGAACCAGACGATCGTGCAGCCCGGACTGTTCGGGGGCTACGTGCGGACCTCCATCGACCTCCCCGTCCCGGCGACGCTCGGTCAGGAGGCGTGGTGGCGCCAGGCCACCCGCGAGGCGTTCGAGGTGATGGCCGCCGACCCGCCCGGACCGGTGCACCTGAACTGCCCGTTCGAGGAGCCGCTTCTGCCCTCGGAACTCGCGACCCCGCCGGAGCCGAGCGACGAGCGGTTCGAGTGGCCACCCCGGCCGGAGGCCGAGCTCGATCCCGACGAGACCGATCGGCTGGCCGGTCTGGTGTCCGGCGCGCGCGGAGCGATCGTGGTCGGCGGATGGCCTACGCAGCTCTCCGGGATCGACCGTGTCTGGTCGGCGATGCTGGGTTGGCCGATGGTCGCAGAACCGATCTCAGGATCGCGCCGGCCCGGATCGTGTCTCGCGGCGGGCCAGGCGTTGATCGGGAGCGCCTGGGGCGCGACCCACCCTCCTGAGGTCGTGATCCAATTCGGCGCCGCGCCGACCACACGGACGACGCAAGCCTTCGTCGCGTCGGCCGACAAAGTCATCGTCGCCGACCGCTGGCACCTCGATCCCGACCCCGATCGTGCCGCGTCGTGGCGGCTCGCCGTGGATCCCGACGCGCTGGGCGGACTGCTCGGTCGTCACCCCCTGACGCAGAAAGGGATCGGGATCGCCCGCACGGGGACGCACACCCAGGACGAGGTCGAGCAGCTCTGGCGGGGTCGGATCGACCCGGCCCCCGACGTCTGGCGGGAGGGGTGGCGCGCTGCCGATCGCGTCGCTCGGGTCGCGATGGACGTCACGTTGGACGGCTGGGAAGAGCCGTTCGAACCCCGATTGGCCCGCGATGTGGCCGCCTGGGCGCCCGACGGCGGCTTCCTCTTCGTCGGCAACTCCACGCCCGTTCGCGACCTCGATCTCGCGATGGCACCTCGCGACGGCCTCCAGGTCCTTGCCAACCGGGGGGCCAGCGGGATCGACGGGCTCGTGTCGACGGCGCTCGGTGTCGCGGCCGCCGGTCGCGGACCGACGGTGGCGCTCCTCGGCGACCTGTCGTTCATCCACGACGCGGGCGCGATGCTCTGGAGCGCGCCGCGCGTCTTCCAGCTCACGATCGTCGTCGTGAACAACGGTGGCGGTCACGTCTTCTCGCTGCTTCCTCAACGAGACCTTCCGGAGCATCGCGAGCTCTTCGTCACGCCGCACGCCGTCGACATCGGTGACCTGTGCCGGGCCGCCGGCGCCGGCCACGAGCGGGTGGAGCGAGCGTCGGACCTGTCGCCCGCCCTCGACCGAGCGGCCGGCGCCGGTGGCCTCCACGTGGTGGAGGTCGTCGTGGACGCCGAACTCGGCCTCCGCCGCCGGCGCGAGATGCGCGATGCCGTGGACGAAGCCCTAGAGAGATCGTGAGCGGGCCGCAACCATCGATCGGGTTCGCCACGATCGACGACGTCTCCGAGCTCGCGCGGCTCCGCTGGGAGCTGTACGAGGGGCAAGACGGCGCTCCGGCCGAGACGCCCGACGCGTATCGCGACCGGTTCGCGCGCTTCGCGGGACCAGCGCTCGCGTCCGACGTGTGGCGGAGTTGGGTTGCTCGAGACGGAGGACGACTCGTCGCCGCGATGTGGCTCCGGACCGTTCCGCGCGTACCGGTCCCCGGGAAGCGAGCCGGCCCGATCGGCTACCTGACCAACGTGTACGTCGCGCCCGAGCATCGGAACACGGGCCTCGGCGCGCAGATGCTCGATCGCGTGAAGACCTGGTGCCGCGAGCAGGAGTATTCCCTCGTCATCGTGTGGCCGACGGAGCGCTCACGCCCCTTCTATCGGCGAGGCGGCTTCGACCGCCCCGACGAGCCGCTCGTGCTCGACATCGAACCCGACACCCCTTTCGAGGGCTAGCGTCAGCCGCCTGCTCATCCCCAGCGAAGGGAATCGAGGAACGCGCGGAACTTGCGCTCGGTCTCGTCGAGCTCACGCGCCGGGTCTGAGTCGGCGACGATGCCCGCACCCGCGTACAGGACCACCTGGTCACCCCGAAGCTCGGCGCAGCGCAATGCGATCGCCCACTCACCGTCGCCCTCGGCGTCGACCCAGCCGATTGCACCGGCGTACCGCCCTCTGTCGAAGGGCTCGAGCTCGGCGATCGTCTCGAGGGCAACCTCCCGCGGGTCGCCGGCGACGGCCGGGGTCGGGTGCAGCGCCGAGACGAGGTCCAGCGCCGTGGGCGCCGGGTCCCGGAGCACGCCGCGGAATCTCGTCGACAGGTGCCAGACGTTCGGCGTCTCACGGAGGACCGGCTGGGGATCCCACGTCAGGTCCGCGCAGAGGGGACGGAGCGTCTCGACGACCGCGTCGACGACGATCGCGTGTTCCTCCCGATCCTTGGCAGATCCGGCGAGCGCATCGGCGTTCGCACGGTCTTCGTCCTTGTCGCCCGACCGGGGGGCAGAGCCCGCCAAGGGGTTCGACCGAACCTCGAGTCCTCGGCGGGACACCAGCAGCTCGGGCGACGCTCCCACGAGCACCCCTTCGTCGGTTGGCGCAGCGAAGGTATACGCGTCGGGATCCACCGCCCGGAGACGATGGGCGAGCAGCGTCGGATCGAGCTCGCGATCAGACTCCACGTGGATCGTGCGCGCGAGCACGACCTTGCGCATCCTGCCGCTCCGGATCCGGCGAACCGCGGCGCCGACGGCTTCGATGTACCGGTCCGACGACGGGACCTCGCGGAGCTGGATCCGGGCGAACGGCTCGTGCGGACTCCCGCCGACGACCGGCTCGAACGGCGGTAGCTCGTCGTCTCGCCCGCCCGGGTACTTCGTGTCGAGCCGCCACGTCCGCCCCCGGTGGTCCCGCCGCACCGCCCTCTTGGGGATCACGAGCCCGGGCCGCCGCCCGTGGCCGTGTTGGAAGCCATAGGCGCCCATCGCCACCGGCGCGACGTCGTGCCCCGGCCGGGGGGCGCTTCGCAGCGCATCCATGACCTGGGTCGGGTCGGCCGTACCGAACGTGAGGGACGCTCCGCCCATCCCTGCGACGCCTCGTCCTCGTCGATCGAAGAAAAAGCCCAGCGGGGGACGGTACGCGGCAAGCAGGTCGAATGCACCGCCGAGCGGTGCGGCTCGCGACTCGAGCGAAGGGATGGCGGGATCGTTCACGCCCGGGTCGCCATGAAGAGCTGCACGGCCCCGGCGCCCAGCGAAAGCCGCTCGGCATGGATGAATCCGGTGGCGCGCAGCATCGCAAGCAACTCGTGCGGAGGAGGAAGGTACGCGGTCGATCGGGGAAGGTACGAGTAGGCCTCCCGATCCGAGAGCAGTCCCCCGATGGCCGGCACGACCCTGTGGAAGTACAGGCGATGACCCAGCCGCATCAATCCACCCTCCGGCTCACCGGTCTCCAGGAGCGAGATCCGTCCTCCCGGTCGCGCCACGCGAGCGACCTCCGCGAACAGCGCCTCGAGCGACACGACGTTGCGGAGCGCGAAGCCGCACGTGATGCCGTCGGCGCTGGCGTCGGCAGCCGGAAGCCGAAGGATGTCGGCCTCGATCAGCGGCGCCTCCGTCCTGGCGGCGAGCAGCATCCCGTGCGAGAAGTCGAACCCCACGGGGCGATGACCCGCGGTGGCGAGCTCACGGCAGAGGTCCCCCGTCCCGCAGGCGAGGTCGAACACGCGAGAGCCCGGCGGCAGCGCAAGCTCCCGCACCGTCCGGCGGCGCCACCCGCGGTCCATCCCGAACGTCATGACCCTGTTCACGAGGTCGTAGCGAGGGCTGATCGTGTCGAACAGGCGCCGGACGGCGCGGGTCTTCTCCTCGCCTTCAGGCAGCGCCTGCTCCCGTTCCCGGCGCCGCGTCATCTATGGTGCCCGGGAGAAGAGGGCGCCGCGGCCGACGGCGTCCCGTCCGGCGGCGCCGTCCCGTCCGGCGCTTCGATGTGCTCTTCCGCCACTTCCAGGAGGACCCGGCGGAAGTGATGCGACACGATCTGCGTGACGGCAGGCAGCAGCTCCCGGAACGCCTCGACCATCCGGGCGGACGCCGCGTCCGGATCAGGAGTCGTGTCCGTGATCGGCTTGCGGACGTGCTCGTCGAAAAGCTCGACGGCCCGGTCGGCGAGACCGCGCAGAGCCTGATCGGCGTCGCTCGCCAATGCGAGGAGGTCTCCGAGCGGCAGCCCGAACTCGAGGAGCCGGAGCGCGGTGCGGACGAGCGCGATGTCGCCTGGCGTGTACTTCGTCTCGCCGTCGGATTCGTGCCCGATGCGGATCCCCTCCCGCTCCACCGCCTGGATCAACGAGGCTGGCACGCCGCTCGCCGAGGCGAACGCGTCCAGCGAGAGGAGCTCGCCGTCATCCGGCTCGGCCCGTTCGGCCGCAACGGCCGCGGCGAGCCCCGCATCGGCCGGACCGAGCTCGCCGTCGATCACACGGCGGATCGCCGCCAGGGTCAGCCCCTGTCGCTGGAGTGCCCGGATCTGGCGGATCCGGTCGACGTGCTCCGGTCGGTACCACGCGACCCGTCCCTCTCTGTCCGGCAGGGGCAAGAGTCCGCGGGCCTGGTAATAGCGGACCGTGTCGACCGAGACCTCGCAGGTGGTCGCGAGCTGCTCGACTCGATACCTCACGACCGGGAACTCTACGAGTGTTCGCTCATACGGTCATCCCGCCGTCGGCCTCTGGGGAACCGGGCGACGTCGATACGATGCCGTCCGTGGATCGCCATACCGGCGAGGGGTCTGGGGGGCTCGAGGAGCGAGAACCGGACGGCGCGAGGGTCGGCCCCCATGCCGGCCGACCGATCACCCTCGGACTGGTACTCGCCTGCCTGGCGGGGACCCTGCTGATCGGTGCCGCCCACAAGTCACCCTGCGCCGCCGGGGATTGGGCGGACGGCCGGCAGTATCGGCTCGCCTGCTACACGGACATCGTGCCCTTGTTCGGGACCGAGCAACTCGCCGAGGGACGGCTCCCGTTCCTCGACGCCTGCGTTCCCTCGAACAACAACTGCGACGAGTACCCCGTGCTGACGATGTATCTCATGCGCATCGCGGGATGGGTATCCGGCGACCATCCCGAGCGCTTCTTCTGGGTCAACGCGGTCCTCCTGTCCATCTGCGCGGCGGTGGCGGCCGGCTGCCTGTACCTGATAGACGCGCGCCGCGCGTTGTGGTTCGCCCTCGCCCCGACCCTCGCTCTCCAGGTCTTCGTGAACTGGGACCTCCTGACCGTCGCCCTCACGACGGCTGCGACGCTCGCCTTCTTCCGTCGCCGGGACGGATGGGCCGGTGTCCTGATCGGCCTCGGGACCGCGGCGAAGCTCTACCCGGGGTTGCTCCTCGTCCCGCTCGCGGCAGACCGGCTGCGAGGGGCTCAGCCGGATCGCGCGATCCTCCTGTGGTGGTCGGCCTCGATCACCTGGATCGCGGTGAACCTCCCGTTCGCCGCGACCGGGCTGTCGAGCTGGTGGGAGTTCTTCCGGTTCAATGGTGCCCGCCGGGCCGACTGGGACAGTGGCTGGTACATCCTCTGCCACCGGCTCTCCGCATGTCCCTCGACCGGGCTGATCAACGTCTCCTCGATCGCGCTCCTCGTCGCCCTCGCCTCGTTCGTCTGGATGGCGAAGCGCCGTCGCGAACCGGACTTCCCCCGTTGGCAGCTCGCGTTTCCCGTCCTCGTCCTGTTCCTGCTCCTGGGAAAGGTCTACTCACCGCAGTTCAGCCTGTGGCTGCTCCCCTGCCTCGAGTTGGTGCTGCCCGGGCCGCAGCGGTTCCTCGCGTTCGAGGCCGCCGATCTTGCCGTGTTCCTCACGCGGTTCTCGTTCTTCGGCGACCTGACGGGCATCGGCGGGGTGCCCCAAGGCATCTTCGAGGCCGCCGTGCTGATCCGGGCCGGCGTGCTCGTGTGGTGCGTGGTGGCCTGGGTCCGGGAACCGAGCCGCCGGCTGCCGATCGAGCGTGCCATCGACCGTGCGCTGCCGGTGGCGCACGCGTGACCGGGCGCCGGCGGCTGCGCGACGGCCTGCGACCGTGCCTCGCGGTCTTCCTCGCGGCCCGCATCGGACTGTCGCTGCTCTCGGTAGTCGCCGTCCATATGATCGAGCCGCTCCACCCGGTGGACGTGCCCGGCAGGGCGGCGCCTTCCGCGACCCAGGGATGGCACAACGCGATCGACGCGACCGAACGACAGGACGCGGTCTGGTACTTGCGGCTCGCCGACGAAGGATGGTCGACGGACGACGCGAGCGCGGCCTTCTTCCCCCTGTACCCGCTCACCGTGCGCGCCGTCGCGTGGGTCCTGCCCGGGTCCGATCTCCTCTCCGCGCTCCTCGTCTCGAACCTCGCGTTCCTGGGCGCGTTGCTGGCTCTATTCGCACTCACCGCCGAGGCCTTCGGGGAGCGCATCGCCCGGCGGGCGATCGTGGTGGCCGCGATCTTCCCTACGTCGTTCTTCTTCCTCGCTCCGTACACCGAGTCGCTGTTCCTGACGCTCTCGATCCTCGCCTTCCGGGAAGCGCGCCACGATCGGTGGGGAAGGGTCGCCGTCTTCGGCGCCCTCGCGGCGCTCACGCGGAGCGTGGGCGTCCTCCTGATCCCGGCGCTCCTGTTCGACGCGATGCGTGGCCGGAGCGGCGGCGATCGCCGCCGAGCCGTCGGAGGTCGCGCGCTCGGCGCGCGTGTGGCCGGCGCGGCCGCGATCGCCCTCGGCCCTCTCTGCTGGTTCGGGTGGTGGGGCATCGTCCACGGCAACTGGCTGGCCCCGCTGGACGCCCAGAGGTATTGGGGACGAGAGCTCCAGCCCCCTTGGGTGTCGCTCGGGCGCGCCGTGGAGCTCGCCTGGTCGTTCCAGTCCTACTGGCTGCTCGATCTGCTGATCGTGGGGCTCGCGATCGCGGGTCTCGCGCTGGCGCTCCCAGCGCTCCGATCCTCCGAGGCGGTCTACGGAGCCATGAGCCTCCTCCTTCCTCTCTTCTACCCGTTCGGGGACCGGCCGCTGCTCTCCGCCCCGCGTTTCGCCGTCGTGGTGTTCCCCGCCGTGTGGGGCTTGTCCGGTGCCGGACTCAGCCGGAAGCTACCCACGCCGCTCGTGAGCTCCGTGCTCGCGGCCGGATGGGCGATCTCCGCGGTCCTGTTCGTGAACTGGCGGCACCTGTTCTGATCCCGGCGCCGCTGACCTGGCACTCTGTGACCCAAGCGCTCTCTGAACGGGGAGCGCGGCCGGGGTAGGATGTGCCGACACGCGACCGACCGGAGGGATAGTGACGATCAGGGTTGCCATCGCGGACGACCATTCGCTGGTGAGGCAAGGGCTCCGCAGGTACCTCGACATGGCTGACGGCATCGAAGTGGTCGGTGAAGCCTCCAACGGCAAGGAACTCCTGGAGCTCCTCTCGAAGGAGCAGACCGATATCGCCCTGGTCGACATCCGGATGCCGGAGATGGACGGCCTCGAGGCAGCCCGCGAGATCCGAGAGCACCACCAGAAGATCGGCGTGATCATGCTCACCGCGTACGACGATCGCCAGTTCGTCGTCGAAGCGGTACGCGCCGGCGCCCGCGGGTACGTGCTGAAGGCGAGGGACGCGGAGCACCTGATCCAGACCGTACGGCTGGTGGCGGGCGGCAACATGGTGATAGACCCGCAGCTCGTCGTGGCGCTCGCGGAAGAGCTCTCGACCGCGAAGGAGCGTGACCGGCGGGCGGAGACCCTCACGGCACGAGAGATCGAGGTCCTGCAGCTGCTCGCCTTCGGCCACACGAACAAGGACATCGCCGAACGCCTCTACATCTCGCCCGACACGGTGAAAACCCACCTCGAACACATCTTCGAGAAGCTCGGTGCCTCGGATCGGACCGCAGCCGTCGCCGAGGCGCTTCGCCGCCGCCTGATCGAGTAGTCCGCGGCCCGGTCGAGGGGTACGGCGTCGTAGGCCATTCGGCCTGCCTCCTCACACGTTCGGGTGATGGAGTCTCGGGGAGCGAAGCGGCATCATTGAGGCCCCATGCCCGAGACCCCTCAACCTCGGCGCGCGGCAGCTGCCCTCGCGCTCGGCCTGACGGCGGCGGTCATCGTCGGCGTCTCCCTTGCCGTACCCGACGATCCACATCGACGCCCGCTGGTCGTCAACCTCATCGATGCCGTTGCCTGGTTCATGGGCGGCGTCGTCCTCCTCTCCATGCGTGAGGGAAAGGTGGCACGGAGCTCGCGCGCCGTCGGACTGACGTTCCTCATCGGGGCCGCCGTCATCGGACTCGTCTTCGTGTCAGGTCTCGCGGGGCGGCCGATCGCTCCCGGGTTCGCGGACCTGCTATTCCTCCTTCCCCTGATCACGCTCTTCTGGGGATTCCGCAGCGAGATCAGGCACCACGTCCCGGCGGGAGACCGCCGTGAGCTGGCGACGGACGCCGCGTTGATCGTGAGCGCCCTGATGGCGGCCGGCTACGTGCTGATCCGACCGGTCGGCGCCACCTCGGGCGTCTCGGCCTCGGCGGTGACCTTCGCCCTCCTCACCGCGTTCCTCGTCGCCACCTATCCAGCGTTGGCGATCTGGGTCCCGACTCGGGCACACATCGCCCGCGCGATCGTGTTCGCGGGCCTCGGCGCCGCCGTCCTGATGTTCGGGTGGCAATGGACCCATCAGACGTACGACGCGACGACCGCCGCCATCGAGCTGCCCATCGCGCTGTCGCCGCTCGCCGTGGTCGCCACGTACCTCGTGATCAGACCCGCGAGGAGGCTTCCGCGCCCTTCGCGGTTCGCGCGACCGATCCTCACGAGCGTCGCCGTGATCGCGACGTGCGCGGCCCTGCTGATCACGGGCGTTCTCGGCGACGACAAAGGGCTCACCGGCTTGCAGACCGGCCTGTTCATCGGCGTCCTCGCGCTCGCGGTCGCGGTGCGGATCATCGCGAACCAGATCACCGTGACGCAGGCGACCGAGTCGGTGCGGCGTGCGCTCGGCCAGAAAGAGGCGGCGCTCGCGGACACGGATGCCGCGCTCGAGCGCGTCCGCGAGGCGAACGAGACCCTGAAGAGGTCCGAGGAACACCTCCGGCTGGTCTTCGACGCCGCGGTCGACGGCATCGTGGAGCTGGACGCCAACGACGTCGTCGTGCGGACGAACGAGGCCTTCTGCCAGATGGTCCACCTCGATCGCTCCACGGTCGAAGGACAGCGTTGGCAGGCGCTGGCGGCCTCCCTCGACGGGGCCGACGCGAGGTTCAGCGAGCTCCCGTCGGGCGCCGGCCAGGCCGAGCTCGAACGTTCGGACGGCACGCCCTTGTACCTGGAGTCACGCGTGTCGGAGATCCCCACCGACCCGCCTCGACGACTGGTGCTGATCCGCGATGTCACGCCGGGCAAGGCCGCCGACCAGACGATCCGCTCGCTGCTGAAGTTCCTGCAGGAGAAGGACGAGGATCGCACCAGCCTGCTCCGGCGGACGAACTCCGCGATCGAGGCGGAGCGCAACCGGATCGCGCGGGACCTCCACGACGGCCCGGTGCAGGGTGTCTCGGCCGCGTCGCTATCGCTGGAAGCGGCGCTCCTGATGATCGGCGCGGGGGACGTGGACCGGGGGGTCGACGTGCTCTCGAAGGTGCGGAACGAGCTGGCCGACGAGGCGGATGCGCTGCGCGCCCTGATGTCGGGTCTGCGTCCACCGGTCCTCGAAGAGCGCGGGCTGATCCCCGCCCTCCGGGAAGCCGTCACCCGATTCGGCATCGAGCAGGGCGTGGAGACGGACCTCGTGGGCACGCTTCCCCTCCCGATGTCGTCCGACCTCGAGACGCTCGCCTACCGGGTCGTGCAGGAGGCTCTCACGAACGCCGCGAAGCACGCCCGTGCGAATCACGTCGTCGTGTCCGTCGAGACGACCGCAACGTCACTCCGCGTCGAGGTCGAGGACGACGGCAGGGGCTTCGACAGCGGGATGACCCGGGAGTTCCTTCGCCAGGGCCGCGTGGGACTTGCCTCGATGCGCGAGCGCGTCGAGCTGGCGAACGGAACGTTCGTGGTCCGCTCCAATCAGGGACGTGGCACCTCGATCGTCGCCACGCTGCCTGTGAACGCGCCGGCAGAACCCAGGGTCGGCTCCCCTACCCTCCCCGGTCGTCTCCCGGCCGTGTGAACGGACGGGCGCTCGAAGGACTCGGCGACGGCGATGGCGACGGGGATGGCGACGGGGATGGCG
>JALZDC010000141.1 GCA_030862755.1 Actinomycetota bacterium | reverse complement strand
CGTCCCTCCCGGGCGAGACGCCACAGCATGGACTTGCGCTTGGCGTCATGACCGGGCGCGAACTCCGTTCGCGTGAGGGCCTGACACCCGGATCACCGCAACCGCAGAAGCGGAATAAGGGCGTGGCAGCCAGCGCGGCTTCCTCGGGGCAGGCCAGGAAGGAGCGGGCGGGCAGCGTGACGACCGGGAGCACGATGACCCCCTCCCGTGACCCACGGGGCGAAATGCTTGCCCTGCAGGGCGACGAGGCCGGTCAGGGCGCAGAGGCCCGCGTCGATCAGATCCGCCGAACCGAGCTCGCCGGTCCGCCCGCCCCGCGCTCCCAGGACCCCGCCACGTCCTCTTGGGGACGCCGCTGGGTCGGAGGCACCCCGCGAGGACGGTCGCGGTGCCGTGGGGGAGGACCTCCATCGCCGTCCCTCGTGGATCTCCAGCCGCATGGCGGGGGAACCCCGCCCTCGCGGCGATCCGGAAGACCCGGAAGCCGACCTGCATCCACTCGTAGAAGCCTATGCCTCTTCCGTTCGCCCCCGCCGGCGTGTTGAAGCTGTGGATGTTGAGCTCCGCGAGCGTCCGCTCCGTCAAACGGGACCCGCCCCGCATTGCCCAGCCCCGCGGCGGATCGATCGCGATCACGTCGGGCGCCAACTCGTCGATCAGCCCGGCCACACGCTCGGGGCCGACCTGAGGCACGACGCGCATCGGCACGCGACCGTCGTCCATCAGCACGAGGTCGAGACCTTCGCCGACACCGACGTCGATCCCGAGCGTGCGCACCGGCGCAGATCACGTCCGACGCTGGCGGGCGAGGAACTCTAGGAGGTCGCTCCGAGTCAGCACGCCGAGGGCCTGCCCCGACTTGGTCACGACCAGAGCGGGGATGCGTTCGAGCTCCGCGAAGGCCATCTCGACCGGCGCGTCCCATTCGACCATGGGGATGGGCGGTCCCATCGCCTCGGCCACGTCCGACTGCAGCGCGTCGGGGTCGCGGAAGACCCGCTCCAGCAGCTCGCGATCCCGGATCGATCCCACGAACTGGGACACGTCGTTGGACTCCTCCCGGACGACCGGCGCCTGTGAGATCCCGTGTTCCTGCAAGGTCTCCACCGCCCGGCGCACCTTGTCGTGCGCGTTCACGGTGACCAATCCGGGGATCTCGCCGGACTTGGCAGACAGGACCTCCTCGACCCGGACCGCCTCAGGCCGTTCGAGCATCCCGTGCTGCAGCATCCACGTCTCGGAATAGAGCTTCGACATGTACTGGCGCCCTGAGTCGGGGAGCAGCACGACGATCGTCGCAGCCGGATCGTCGAGGTCCCGAGCGACCTGCAGAGCCGCGAACACCGCAGTGCCGCTCGAGCCACCGACGAGGATCCCTTCCCGGCGCGTGATCGCGCGTGCGGTCAGGAAGGAATCCCGGTCGGAGACCCGTACGTATCGATCCACGACGGAAGGATCGAACGTCGTGGGGAAGAAGTCCTCGCCGATCCCCTCCACCAGGTACGGCCGCGGCGTATCGCCGGAGTAGAGGGACCCCTCCGGGTCGGCGCCGACCACTAGGACCTCCGGGTTCTGCTCTTTCAGGTAGTGGCCCGCTCCTGAGATCGTCCCGCCGGTCCCCACCCCGCAGACGAAGGCCGTGAGCCGGCCCTCCGTCTGCTCCCAGATCTCCGGGCCGGTCGTCTCGTAGTGCGTCCGGGGATTCACGGGGTTGTGGTACTGGTTCGGTTGGAAGGCGCCGGGGATCTCCGCGGCCAGGCGGTCGGCCACTCGGTAATAGCTCTCCGGCGAGTCGGGCGAAACGGCGGTGGGACAGATCACCACTTCGGCGCCGTAGGCGCGCAGGAGTGAGATCTTCTCCTGGCTCATCTTGTCCGGCATCACGAAGATGCATCGGTACCCGCGGATCGCCGCGGCGATCGCGAGCCCGTGGCCGGTGTTTCCGGATGTGGGCTCGACGAGGGTCCCGCCGGGCTTCAGCAACCCTTCCCGTTCGGCCGCCTCGATCATCCGGATCCCGATGCGGTCTTTGACCGAGCTCCCCGGATTCAACATCTCGAGCTTGGCGAGGATCGCCGGCTTGACCCCGCGAGTCACCGACCGCAGCCGGACCAGGGGCGTGTCGCCCATCGCGTCGAGGAACGAGTCGAGCACCCGCATGGTCTCTCCTTTGGGCTGGGGCGACCGGGCTCCATCGTGCCACGCGGCGGAGGGAACGTCCCGCTGCCTTACCCGGTGGCTGTTCCTGTGGCGGTAGAGTGCCGATGTTCAGGAGACCGCGCGTCCCCGGAACACGGGAGAGCTCAGTGATGGACGAAGAAGCGCCACAGGAAGAGACGCCACGGGACGAAGGGTCGGGTGGCGGCGGCGGAGAGAGCCTCCTCGTCGTCGACGACGATCCGTTCATAGCGCGTCTCCTCGAGATCGAGCTGAAGGCGGCCGGCTACGACGTGCGCGTCGCGAGCGATGGGGAGCAGGCGTTGGCGGCCACCCAGGAACGTCCCCCTCAGCTCGTGCTGGCGGACGTGATGATGCCCAACATGGATGGCTTCGAGCTGACCCGCCGCCTCCGCCAGGACCCGAGGACCGCGACCGTCTCCGTGATCATGCTGACCGCTCGTGGGCTCTCGGCCGACAAGTTGGAAGGCTTCGCGATCGGTGCGGATGACTACATCGTGAAGCCCTTCGACACGCCCGAGCTCCTCGCTCGGATCCGCGGCGTGCTGAACCGCGCGAGCGACAAACGGTTCCTCTCGCCGATGACCGGCCTGGCCGGGAACGTCGCGATCGAGGACGAGATCGAGGGGCGCTTGGCCGCGGGCGACCCCTTCGCGATCCTCTACGTCGATCTCGATCGGTTCAAGGCCTACAACGACCGGTATGGTTTCCTCCGCGGCGACGAAGCGATCAGGGAGACGGCCCGGGTGCTCGGCGAGGCCGCGGCACAGATCGTGGGTGCGGCAACGTTCGTCGGACATGCGGGCGGGGACGACTTCGTGGTCGTGGTGCCGCCCGAGCACGCCACGGCGACCGCCCAGCAGATCGTCCAGGCATTCGACGAGATGGTGCCGACCCTCTACGACGTCGACGACAGGACCAACGGGTACGTCGAGGTGACGAACCGGCGTGGCGACCTCCAACGGTACCCACTGCTGACCCTGTCGATCGGCATCGCATCGACGGAGAAGCGGGCGTTCCGTCACTACGCGGAGGCGATGACCGTGGCGATGGAGATGAAGCAATTCACGAAGGAGACCGGCGCCTCCTCGTGGTCGGTCGACCGCCGATCGAGCTGAGCTCTGAACGCCGACACTCCATCCGCGCGGCGCCGACGTCCGGTCGCGATCGAGGTCTCCGACACGATGCCGGGACCGCCCGAGGTGGTGTGGGCGCTGATCACGGATTGGGAGCATCAGGACGACTGGATGCTCGAGGCCTCTCACTTCGAGGTGATCGGCGAGCAGCGGGAGGGGGTCGGCGTCGAGTCACGGGCGACCGTGCGGATCGCTGGGATCAGGACACGGGACACGGTGCGCGTCAGCATGTGGGAGCCGCCGCGGATCCTGGTGATCGATCACCTGGGTTGGGTGAAAGGCACCGGTGAGATACAGCTCCAGCCCGTGTCCGAGGGGACCCGGATGCGCTGGCGAGAGACGCTGTTCCCGCCACCGAAGCTCGGTCCCGTCGGCCGGCTGGGCCTCCGGATGATGACGCCACTGATGCGGAGGACCTTCCGTCGGGATCTGCGCGTTCTGCGAAGCCTCGTCGGATTGCGATCGAGAGGCGGATGACGGTCCTCGCGTTGCACGTCGCGATCGCTTCCCGACGCTACGTGAGCGGAGCCGGGCGGGCCAGGTAGAAGCCCTGGCCGTACCGGACGCCGAGCTCGCGCAAGGCATGGAGCTCGCCGGCGGTCTCGATCCCTTCGGCCACGATCGTCATGTTCGTCTCGCCGGCGAACGAGATCAGCGCCGTGGCGAGCGCCCGAAGCCCGGGGTCGCGGTCGATGCCCCTGGTGAGGGAGATGTCCATCTTCACCATGTCGGGTGCGAGCTGCAGTGCGTGACGCAGACTCGCGTAGCCGGCGCCGACGTCGTCGACGGCGACGCGGAGTCCGCGCTCCCGGAGGGGCGCGAGCGCCTCCGCGAGCGCGCAGTAGTCCCCGATGGCCTCGTGTTCAGTGATCTCCAGGACGATGCGGCCTTCGACACCGGCCAGTCGTTCGACGAACTCGGGAGACGCGGCGGCGTGGTGCGAGCAGTTGACCGAGAGGAAGGCCCCATCGGGGATCTTCGGCAGGGCCTCGAGCGCCTCCTTCAGAGTGCGGAGCTCGAGCTGGAGCCCGAGCCTGAGGGCGGTTGCTTCGGCGAACCACTGGTCGGGCGGCTTCATCGGGATCGATCCGAACCGGGCGAGCGCCTCCACACCGATCTCCCGGCGTGTCTCGAGGTCGACGATCGGATGGAACACCATCCACACGCCGTGGCCGGACACGAACCGCTCGATGTCCCCGCGGAGGGCCTGGTCTGCTTCCACTTCGATCTCCTCGCGGCGGAGCTGTGTCGCGAGCTCGGCGACGACCCCGCTCAGCACCTCGGCCGAGAGGCTGGTCCCCCCTTGGGCCACCTTCTCGATCCCGTGGACGAGCTCGTCGGCCGTGGTCCCCTTGACCAGGTAGCCCACGGCGCCGGCCCGGAGCATGTCGAGGACGTTCGTTCGATCCTCGTAGGCGGAAAGGGCGATCACCCTGGTCCCAGGTGAGACGCGCGAGATGCCGCGCGCCGCGTGAGGTCCACCGCCCTCCGGCATGCGGACGTCGACGAGCGCGACGTCGGGCAGGCCCGCCTCCGCGATCCGGATCGCCTCCTCGGCGTCTGCGGCCGTCCCGATCAGCTCGACCTGTTCCACGTGGCTGAGGAGCTCCGTGAGGGCGGTACGAAGACCCGGTTCGTCGTCCGCGAGGAGCACCCGGATGGGGTCCAAGGACTCGGGAACCTCAAGGTCGATGAGGGTTCCGTCGGAAGCCATCGCGCGGACGCTACAGGTCGGCCTGGGGCTTCTCAAGCATCCGGGTAGCATCCCTGCCGTAGCCCGGATGGTCGTTACCCAACCAGGGGTATGGCCCAAGATGGAGCAGATGGACGCTCACGAGGTGCGCGCGCCGAGAGGATCCGAGCTCAGCTGCCGATCGTGGCCGCAAGAGGCCGCGATGCGTATGTTGATGAACAACCTCGATCCCGAGGTCGCCGAGCGTCCCGAAGACCTCGTCGTCTACGGCGGGACCGGTCGCGCCGCGCGGTCATGGGAGGCGTTCGACGCGATAGTTCGGACGTTGCGCGATCTCGGGGACGACGAGACGCTCCTCGTCCAGTCCGGCAAGCCGGTGGGCTTGTTCCGAACCCACGAGATGGCTCCGCGGGTCCTGATCTCGAACGCCATGCTCGTCCCCAAGTGGGCCGACTGGGACACCTTCCGGGAACTCGAGCACGCGGGACTCACGATGTACGGGCAGATGACGGCGGGGTCGTGGATCTACATCGGGACCCAGGGGATCCTGCAGGGAACGTACGAGACCCTCGCCGAGTGCGCGGCGCAGCGGTTCGGCGGAACGCTTGCCGGCACGGTCACGCTCACGGGCGGGCTCGGGGGGATGGGAGGGGCGCAGCCGCTCGCCGTGACGATGAACGGCGGTGTCGCGATCTGCATCGAGGTCGACCCGGTGCGCATCGAGCGAAGGATCAAGACCCGGTACCTCGACCGCGAGACGGCCTCAGTCGATGAGGCCCTCGCGTGGGCCGAGGAGGCGAAGGACCTTCGCGAGCCGCTCTCGATCGGCCTGCTGGGGAACTGCGCCGACGTGGAGCCGGAGTTGCTCGCACGGAGCTTCCGGCCCGAGCTCGTGACCGACCAGACGAGCGCCCACGATCCGCTCGGTGGCTACGTGCCGGCCGGTCTCACCCTCGAGGAGGCCTCGGCGCTCCGACAGCGCGACCCCGAGGACTACCAGCGGAGGTCGCACGGTTCGATGGCTCGCCATGTGGAAGCGATGGTCGGGTTCCTCGATGCCGGTTCGGTGGTCTTCGACTACGGGAACAACCTGCGGGCGGGTGCGGAAACGGGTGGCTTCGCCCGCGCGTACGCCTACCCCGGCTTCGTCCCGGCGTTCATCCGCCCGATGTTCTGCGAGGGGAAGGGGCCGTTCCGGTGGGCGGGGCTCTCCGGCGATCCGGAGGACATCGAGAAGACGGACCGGGCCATCGCCGAGCTGTTCCCCGAGGACGAGCGGCTGATGCGATGGCTCGAGATGGCGGAGGACCGGGTCGCGTATCAGGGACTCCCGGCTCGGATCTGCTGGCTCGGATACGGCCAAAGAGCCAAAGCGGGCCTGCGGTTCAACGAGATGGTCGCGAGCGGGGAGCTCTCGGCGCCGATCGTGATCGGACGCGATCACCTCGACAGCGGGTCCGTGGCCTCGCCCTTCCGAGAGACGGAGGGGATGAAGGACGGGTCGGACGCGATCGCCGACTGGCCGATCCTCAACGCGCTGATCAACACCGCGGCCGGCGCCCACTGGGTGAGCGTCCACCACGGCGGCGGCGTGGGGATCGGCTACTCGATCCACGCCGGAATGGTGGTGGTCGCCGACGGAAGCAAGGACGCCGACTGGCGGCTCACCCGCGTGCTCAACTCGGATCCCGGCATGGG
>JALZDC010000123.1 GCA_030862755.1 Actinomycetota bacterium | reverse complement strand
ACCCGGATCGGCGGCCGCGCCGACGCGAAGGCTGGATCGCGGACGGTGAGCCGGGGATCGTCGGCGAGAACCGTGCCGGAGCCGACGACGATTGCATCGGACCACGCGCGCCACCTCTGCACGTCCGCCCGCGCATCCTCGCCGGTGATCCATCTCGAGGAACCGTCCCGAGCGGCGGCCTTCCCGTCCAGGGACGAGGCCATCTTCAGCACGACGTGCGGTCGGCCGGTGCGGACGTGTGTACGGAAGGCGACGTTCTGCCGGCTCGCCTCCTCGCCGAAGATCCCTACTTCGACGGTCAGACCGGCGTCTCGGAGCGCTCGGAACCCGCTGCCGTCCACGAGGGGGTTCGGATCCCCGGTTGCCGCGATCACGCCTTCCACACCCGCATCAATAAGCGCGCGCGAGCACGGCGGCGTCCGGCCGTGGTGGTCACATGGCTCGAGCGTCACGAACGCCGTGGCGCCGCGGGCTCGATCGCCGGCGAGCCGCAGCGCCATCGCCTCGGCGTGCTCGGTACCCGGACCCTCGTGCCATCCCTCGGCAACGACCCGCCCGTCGCGGACCAGCACGCATCCGACCAGAGGATTGGGCGAGACACGCCCCCAACCCCGAGCTGCGAGCTCCAACGCCCGCCGCATGTGCCGCTCCCTGTCCACGCTCCTCCGTTCTCCCGGAGCGGGACATCGTTGGGATGGCGCTGCGGAGCCGCACGCGGCGACCCCCGCGCCTGTTCCCTCCCATCCCGACTATCACGGTCGGTCCCGGGATCGCACCGGGTCCACCCCCACGTGGCTCGCGAGGGGTCGCGGACTGTCACCGCCGGTGGGGATTCTCACCCCGCCCCGGAAACAGGCTTTCCGCCAGTATAGGACTGCGCCTGGAGATGCGATACGGCCGATCGAGCGCGCCGAACCGAGCGCCGCAGATGGGCTCTGCCCGGATCGACGGTTCGGGAACGCTACGGCGCGCGTCGGTCGACGGCGTAGGACGACCAGCCGTCGCGCTTGGCGAACTGCTTCATCTCGGTAGCGACGGCCACGGCCTCGCCGTAGTGGGCGAAGGCCCGCTTCGAGGTCGTCGCGATCCCGACCGACACGGTCACGAGCGGGATGTCTTGTTCGACGCCCTTCCGATCCTCCATGCGGACGAAGCCTCGATCGAGGTCCTCATCCTCGTGATAGAGCGCCCGGTCCTGATCGAACCGCTCGCACACGCGCTTGGCGACATCCTCCGCCGTCTCGGGTTCCACCATCGCCACGAAGTCGTCTCCGCCGACGTGGCCCACGAACCCGTCGGGGTCGCTCGCCATGACGGCATCCTGGATCATCCGGGCGGTGCCCTGGATCAGACGATCGCCTCGTACGAAACCGTACTTGTCGTTGTAGGTCTTGAAGTTGTCGAGGTCCACGTACAGGACCGCGAAGGGCCGATGCTCCCGGACCTGTCGTTCGATCTCCTCCTGGATCCGGATGTTGCCCGGCAGTCCCGTGAGTGGCGAGAGGTTGCGCATCTCCTTGGCCCGCCGCAGGGTCCCCTTCACCCGCGCGAGGAGCTCTATCGGGTCGAACGGCTTGATGATGTAGTCGTCCGCGCCGGACTGGAGCCCCGTGACCTTGTCCGAGGATAGCGCCTTGGCGGTGAGCATGATGATGCTGGTGTTGGCCGTCTGTGGACTCTTCCGCAGACGCTGGGCCACTTCGAACCCGTCGAGGTGCGGCATCATCACGTCGAGGAGAACGAGATCGGGACGGATCTCCGTGGCTCGCTCGAGCGCTTCCTCACCGTCGCCGGCCACCGAGACGTCGTAGCCCGCGGATCGGAGGTTCACCTCGACGAACCGGGCGATGTCCGGGTCGTCATCCACGACGAGGATCGACTCGGCCATCACCGGATCCCCTCACCGGCGGGCTGGACGGCCCGGCCACGGGCGGCGATCTCCGCCAGCGCGCGCGCCGCCTCCACCTTGTCCGGCGCCCGGTAGATCCCGGAGGCGGAAACGAGCACCGTCGCGCCCGCATCCACGGCGCGTTGCGCGTTCTCGACCTTCACGCCCCCGTCGATCTCGATGTCGACCGCCAGGCCTCGCCGGTCCACCTCGTCGCGGACCGCCTCGATCCGAGGGTAGACGTCGGGGTTGAGCTCCTGGCCGCTCCATCCCGGGCGGATGCTCATCAGCATCAGGTCGTCGATCTCCTCCAGGTAGGAGAAGGCCGCCTCCACGGGCGTTTCGAGGTTGAGTGTCACGCCGGTGCGCATGCCCGTCGCCCGCGCTTTCGCGATCGCCGGCTTCGGGTCGCCGACCGACTCGTGGTGGAACGACACGACATCGAGCCCCGCATCGGCCAGCTCTTCGAAGGAGGCCTCCGGTGCGTCCACCATCAGATGCCCGTGGAGGACGCGGTCGGTGCATGGGCGAAGCGAGGCAACGAATACCGTGCCGAAGGCGATCGGAGGAACGAAGTGGCCGTCCATGATGTCGACATGGATGATGTCGGCATAGGGTTCGACGAGCTTGACCTCGTCGGCCAGATGGGCGAGGTCCGCAGAGAGGACAGATGCCGCCAACTTCCCCATCGTGGGCGGATTGTAGCGGCGGCTCACGGCGGGAGCGTCAGCGGGATCTCCGGAACGCGGCCACGAACATGCCGTCGGTGCCGTGGCGATGCGGCCAGAGACGGTGTCGAGGGGCGGGGGCCGAGCTCCCCGGCCCGGGTGTCTCGATCGGGAGGAGATCGGGGCGATTGCGGACGATGGCGTCGCACGCCGCGTCGGTCTCCGCTCTGGGGAACGTACAGACGGAGTACACGAGCCGGCCGCCGGGCCGAAGCAGATCCGCGCCGGCGGCCGCGATCGCGACCTGGAGCCTCGCCAGAGGAGAGAGCTCCTCGCGACGTGCTCGCCACAGCAGCTCCGGCCGCCGGCGCGCGGAGCCGATCCCGGAGCACGGCGCGTCCACGAGCACCCGGTCGAAGGGACCCCGCACGGCCGGCCGGATGGCGTCTTGGGCGAGGAGGAGAGAGCGCAGCTTGAGCCGTCCGAGGACGGCGGAGATCGACGCGGTGCGGCCCGGGTGGAGGTCTCCGGCGACGACGCGTCCCTCGCCGCCGACCCGGCATGCCACGAAGGCCGTCTTCCCTCCCGGCGCGGCGCACGCGTCGAGCACGAGGTCACCGGCCTCGGGGGCCAGCGTCTCCACGACGAAGGCCGACGCCTGATCCTGCACGGTGAACCAGCCGTCTTCCCATCCCGGGAGCGAGGTTGGATCCCCGCCGGGGAGGAGCACGCACTCGGGATGCACACGGCCGACCTCCGGTGCGAGCCCTACCTCGTGCAGGATCTCCATCACCTGATCGAGGCTTGCGCGGAAGGTGTTCACCGGGTGGGTGTGGGGGCCGCGCTCGCCG